>SKXI01000051.1 GCA_007128515.1 Halococcaceae archaeon
AAGATTCGGGTCATAGTTGAACGAAATGACGATCTCGGAGAGGACGTGCTGGGCGTACGACCGGAAGGTCGTCGCCCAGCGTTCCGTCGGAAACACGCAGTCGTCACCCTGTTCCGTGGCGAGATCGACGAACAACCGAAGGATGGCTCTGCTGACGCTGGTGGTCAGCAGAGCCGCCGTCACCTGAATCCGGACGATCTGTTCCTTCTCCGTCTGAAAGCTCCCAAGCCCGTACTGGGACTTCAACTCACGGAACAGCAGCTCTACGACCCATCGAGCACGGTATAGCGTCGAGACGTCCTCGGGGCTGAACTTCCCACTTGGCAAGTTCGTGATGTACAACCGATAGCCGTCGTCGGCGTCCGCGATGAGGACGCCGACGACTCGAAACCGTTTGCTGTCCCACGACCGCCTCTCGTTGTACTCTCGTCGCCGGAACCAGACCTCCATTCGTGTTCGGTTAAGACCGTAAGCGTCGAATGGCCGAGACTCAGGTGTTGAACTGCTTGGTTCAGATGGTCGAATTCGTGCTCGTAGCCGGTTGGTTAGAGACTTCGATGCCCCTCAAATATTACTGGTGGTGTTAATCAAACACGGATGGGGTTCCCACGAAGACGCCGAGCCCCCAGAGCGGTGCGCGTTCGTCCGCTCGTTTCACCGCGTCGAGATAGGTCCAGTAGCCGGCGCTCCCGGCGAGCAACAGGAGCGAGAAAACCAGGACGAGGACGACCTCGCCGGTGACCCACGCGAGCGCGATAGCGGACGGTTCGCTCGCGTCGACTGCACGGCCGACGTGGACGGATGCGCCGGCGGAAACGGTCATCCGAGAACCGACTCGGGGTGTTTCAGGTAGACGTCCTGGTCCACGGCGCGTTCGTAGACGCGATAGAGCGTGTCGATCGCGTCGTGATCGGGGCGAAACCGGATGTGCGGGGCGGTGTAGTAGCCCTTCGAAGTGACGAGGAAGAAGTAGAGCGTCCGGAGGCCCTTCGGCGTGACGTCGACGACGCCGATCGCCTCCCCGCCGAGGGCGTCGGAAAAGGACCCGAGCGCTCCGGCGATGTCGTCGTGGAGCCGTTCGTCCGGTCGGTCGAGCGTCGTCCCGAACGTCTGGTTGAGGAACGTACTCGTCGCCGCGAGAAACGGGTTCGAGTCGATGCCCGTGGGATCGACCTCGGAGAAGGACTCGTAGAGGTCGACGAGCGTCGAGAGTTCCTCCCGGGTGAGCGCGATCGGCAGCACCGGCTCCCCGGCCGGGAGCGAGTGGTCGGGAAAGGTGTGCGAGCGCGGATCGGGCACCCGAGAGAACAGCTGATCGAGGCTCATACACGTGGTTCGTGACCGATCGGCAAAACGGTGGTGACGGTGAGAACCGCGACCGGACGACGGTGTCTGGGGGTCGGGACGACCCGAGCGGTTACCAGTCGACGCTGAGCGTCCCGTCGCCGTTCGGGTCGGGCGAGATCTCCTCGTTCGTCCGCCGGTCGACGACGTGGATCACCCCCCGGTCCTTCTTCGCGGGACAGACCTCCGCGGCCTCGACGTTCGCCTCCAGGTCCGACTCGTCGATGAAGTAGGCTCGGGGTTTCGCGATCCCCGTAGTGAGATCGAGTTCCCAGTTGTCCGAGACCTCCGCACAGCGGCCCGCGCCGATGCACTTGTTCGCCTCGAAGATGATCTTGTAGGGCTTCTCCTCTATCGGCGGGGCGTTCGCCTCGCCGATCTCGCTCGGATCGATCGGGCCGTCTGCGTCGCTCATGGATCGGGAGAGGAAGCGATCTGGCTTTCGGGTTACGGTTCCGGTCGGTCGTCGGTCCGGATCCGCTCACGGTGGCTTCGGCGAGCGTGGGTCCGTGAGGTCCGCGGCGGCCGCGCGGCGCTCGGTAGCGACTCCGCGAGGAGAGGGGGTTCGGTTCAGTCGTGAACGGTGATCGACTCGATCTCGATCGGCGTCGTCGGCCTGTCGTCGCCGTCGGTGTCGGTCGAGCCGATCTCCCGGACGACGTCCATCCCGTCGGTGACCTCGCCGAAGACCGAGTGACGGTCGTCGAGGTGCGGGGTGGCGTCGAGCGTGATGAAGAACTGCGAGCCGTTGGTGTCCGGGCCGCGGTTGGCCATCGAGAGCGTTCCCGCCGAGTCGTGACGGAGTTCGGGGTCGAACTCGTCGTCGAACGTGTAGCCCGGGCCGCCGCGGCCGGTGCCCTCGGGGTCCCCGGTCTGGATCATGAAGCCCTCGATCACGCGGTGGAACGGGACGCCGTCGTAGAGCGCGTCGCCGCGGGCCTCTCCGGAGTCCGGGTCCTCCCACGTGGTCGTCTCCGGGCCGGGTTCGTCGCTGGCCGCCGGGTCGTGTTCGGCCAGGTTGACGAAGTTCGCGACCGTCTCCGGGGCGCGTTCGTCGTACAGTTCGACCTCGATGTCGCCTTCCGTGGTGTGAATCGTCGCACTCGTCATGGCTCGCCGTTCGCGGGGCGTACCGATAACGCTGGTGATCGAACGTCACTCGACGGGGACCGGGGTGTCGCCGTCACCCCGCCTCCGTCGGTGGGTTGACCGCCACCGCGTCGAGGATGGCGGCGAGCCCGACGAGCGAGGCGGTCGCGAGCGCTCCGTGAGCCGGGACGACGGTCACCCGGGCGACCGATAGCGCGAGAACGAACGCGATCGGGATGGCGAGCAGCGTCAGGTCGGGTCGGGCGACGGAGGCGAGGACGGTCGCGAGCGAGCCGAGGACGTCGTTTCGCTCGCGGACCTGCGGTAGGAGATCGCTCACTGTCTGATCGGTTGCAGGTGGGGCTGCCAGTCGGAAAAGCGACGAGTCTGCACGGGCGTGCGTGCGGTAGGTTCATCCCACCGCCGTCCGCACTCGACGTATGCCGAGTCCGGGATCGCACACCGCAGACCGCATCACGCTCGCACGACTTCCCTCGGGCGTCCCGATCGAGACGACCGTCCACACGTACAAGGGTGGCGACGCCGGGCCGACGCTTTACGTCCAGGCCGCACAGCACGGCCGCGAGGTCAACGGCTGTGAGGTGCTCCGGCGGCTCCACGACCGGCTCGACCCACTGGAGATGCGCGGGAAGCTCTTCGTCGTCCCGGTCGCCGATCCCCTCACCTTCGATTACGTCTCCTACACCACGCCCGAGATCCTCGACTCGATCAACCCGAACATGAACCGCGTCTGGCCGGGCGATCCGGAGGGGACGCTCCACTCGCGGATGGCCGCCCGGCTCTGGGAGTACGCGGGTGAAGCCGACGCGATCGTCGACCTCCACACCGGCGGGCCGACGATGCTCACCCACGTCGTCTTCATGGAGGGCAACGAGGACTCACACGCGCTCGCCGAGGCGTTCGGCACGGACCTCCTGCTCGGGGAGGAAGCGGGAGAGGAGGCCGACGAGGAGTGGGGCCAGCGAAACTTCGCCGGAAAGCTCCGCGTGGCCGCCACCCAGGAGGGGATCCCCTCGATCACGCCGGAACTCGCGTACAACAAGTGGCTCGTCGAGGAGGCGATCGAGATCGGTCTCCGGGGAATGGAGAACGTCCTCGTCGACCTCGACATGGTCGATGGAACGGTCGAAGAGAACGGGAAGACGATCCTCGCGCGCAACCACCTCGGCCGGGTCCGGGCGGAGACCTCCGGGCTCTTCCGTGCGCACCCGGATCGCGAACTCGGCGAGCCACTGCGAGCGGGCGATCCCCTCGGAACGCTCTACGACCCCGCGACCTACGAGGTACTCCAGGAGGCGACGGCCGACCGTGACGGCATCCTCTACTCGATCGCCCGCGAGGCGACCGTGACCGCGGGGGATAGTTTGGGAAACGTCGCGCTCGTCCGAGAGGAGTAACGGAGCCGAACGGTCGTCACTCCTCCTCGACCGGCGTCTTCACGATCGTCACCGGTCGGTCCGCCATCGCGACGACCCGTTCGGCGACGCTCCCGAGCAGGCGCCGGTACTCGCCGGAGCGCTCTTTCGAGCCGACGACCGTCAATCCGACGTCGGCCTCGTCCACGTACCGGAGGATCTCCTCGTGTGGGACGCCGTGACGGACGGTCGCCTCCGTGTCGACGCCGTGCCTCTCGGCCGTCTCGACGATCACCTCGATCGCGTCGCGGCCGGCACGTTCGAGGGCGCTCTCGAGTCCCTCGAACTCGTGGACGTACTCGTCGCCGGGGTACGAGCCGTAGGCGTCGGTGTCGACGACGTAGAGCACATGGAGCGTCGCGTCGTATCGCCGGGCGGCGTCGATCGCGTGTTCGACCGCTCGTTCGGCGCCGACGCTCGCGTCGGTCGGTAGCAGAATCCTGTCGTACATCGTTCCACGACGGAGTACGACCCCGGGACACATATGCAGTTACCACGGCCGATCTACGACCGATCCGGGGTACGGCCGACACACGACGCGTTCAGGGTCGGTAATCCCCGGCGGGGACCGGGGCGTCAGCGTGATTACCCCGTGGCGGGTCTCACCGGGTATGGAGATCGGGCTCACCGTGGGCGATTCGATCGACCGCATCGACGCGACCGCCTCCGGCTTCGAGTTCGTCGAGTTCGGCCTCGCGGAGGCCGCCGACGTACCCGAACGGATCGACGACGACCGGCTTCGCACGACCCTCGAAGCGAACGACCTCGGCCTCCACGTCCACCTGCCGTTCGAGCAGGACGTCGCGACGCCCGTCCCCGAGATCAACGAGGCGATCGTCGCGTACCAGCGCCGGCTGCTCGAGTGGGCCGGCGGACTCGGGGCCCGGAAGGCCGTGCTTCACGGGGCGGTCCGGGACCCGCACGACACGGACCTCCGGCCGACGACCGTCGACCAGCTGTCGGCGATCTCCAATATCGGTTCCGACACAGGGGTGGAGGTCGTCGTCGAGAACGTCGGCCACCAGCGGCGTGGCCTCCCGCTCTCGGTGCTCGGGAGGCTCGCCCGGGAGGCGGGCGCGAGCGTCTGTTTCGACGTCGGCCACGCCTACATGGAAGACGGCGAGGACGGCATCGCCCGGTTCACGCGGGAGTACGGCGACCTGATCTCGCACCTCCACGTCCACGACGCGCGCGGCCGTGGTGACACCCACCTCCCGATCGGGGCGGGCGAGATCCGGTACGGCGAGCTAAGTGAGCGGCTCGACGGCTTCGACGGGACGGTCGCGGTCGAGGTGTTCACCGACGACGTCGACCTGCTCCGGGACACCGCTCGGCGGGTCGCTGACCACCTCGACACGTCGGCGTTCCGCGGGTGAGCCCCGATCCCGGGTATCGCCCACTCCACGGGTGAGTCGTCCCGCAAACCCATACGATAAACGATATTTCGGGAGAGGAAACGGATCGCGGACCGTCAGAACGCTCGCAGGTCCTCCAGCACGCTCGCTGCGCTCCCGTCGTCGATCGCCGCTCTCGCCCGCTCCAGTCCCTCCTCGATCGACCCCGCGCCGTCGCCCGCGTAGATCCGGAGCGCCGCGTTGAGCGCGATCGCGTCCGCGAAGCCACCCTCGCGCCCACCCGTGAGGACGGCTTCCGTGATCGAGGCCGAGTCGGCGGCCACGTCGGAGACCCCGAGGTCGTCGTGGTCGAACGCCATGCCGTACTTCTTCGTCTCGATCTCGTAATCCGTGAACTCGCCGTCACGGAACTCGGCGACCTTCGTGAGCCCCGGCCGGATGTCGTCGTAGCCCTCGATCCCCTGGAACATGATGATCCGTTCCAGATCCTGGTTCGAGCGTTCGAACGTGTCGACGATCCGCTTCGCGAACGGGAGGTGGTAGAAGCTGCCGAGATGCACGGAAGCGTTCGCCGGGTTCGCGATCGTCTCGATCGTGTTCACGAACGTCCGCACGCCCATCCGGTCCCGCCGGTCGACGATGCCCTCGATACCGGGATTGAACCGCGGCTGGTAGTAGAAGCCGAAGCCGGTCTCGTCGGTCATGCGCGCGCTCTCCTCGGGGTCGATCTCCGTACGAACGCCGAGTTCGTCGAGGACGTGCTTGTAGGCGTCCTGTTTCTGCGTGGGCACCCGGTCGCCGGAGTGGGTGACGACGGGCACGCCAACGGCGGCGGAGACGATCCCGGCACCGACGCCGAGGATCGCCGTCTCGCCCTTGCCGTCGTAGTTCGCCCCGCAGTCGACGGGATCACAGTCGGGTTCGGCCGTGACGACCGACTCGCGCATCACGTCGGTAAAGGCCGCGAGCTCCTCGGGCGTGTTTCGCTTCCACCGGTTCGCGAGCCAGAACGCCCCGAGGGTCGTGTGATCCGGCTCGTCGTCGAGGATCCGTCGAAACGCCTCTTCGGCCTGTTCGTAGCTCATGTCGTCGGCGGACTTGTGTCCGGAGCCGACGACCTCGGTCATCAGGCGCTTCAACGGCCACTCGCCGTGGGATTCCACTGCCTTCGCCATGGTCGGTACTGGGAACGCTCGGGGCAAAAGCCTCCCGTTCGATCCGGGTCGGTGACGACCGTGTGAGGAGGGGAACCGTCGACAGCCGTGTGCACGGGGAGACGCGGTCACGAGCGGTCCTTCACTGCGGACCAGTCGGCGAGCGGGTCGACGCGAGCGCCGACGGGCGCGGTCACCCCCTACCGAAACGGTAGGAGGGGCGTGGCGTGACGCGGTGAGTATGAACGCGAGATCGCTCGGAGCTGCGTTCGTAACGGGGATCGCTACGTTCCTGATCGTCGGCGTCGCGTCGCGAAGACCGTCGGCGGGTTCGGTGTCGGGTTCGTCCTCTCGCTCGTCGTCCTCGTCGTCGTCACGGGTCTCGGGGTGACGCTCGCGCTCGTCGTCGCGTCCGTCATCGGGCTGGCGATCGCGGCCCTGGTCTACGTCCGTTGACCGACGGCCTCGAACCCGATTCGGTGCTGAGGACGCGCCGACCGCCGGTGGGGAGCAGTCGCTCGATCGCGGTTCGACGTGGAGAGCGAAAGCGATAGGCTCCGACGGTCCTAACGCGACACAATGAGCAGCCTCGAGGGTGACTGGCGAGCCGAGATCGACGAGGTCGACGCCGCGATCGTCGACGGCTACCAGAGCGGCTTCCCGGTCGTAGAGCGGCCGTTTCGCGCGGTCGGCACGGAACTCGGTATCTCGGAACGCGATGCACTCGCGCGCGTCGAGCGACTGTTCGACCGAGGGATCTTTCGTCGGTTCGGCGCGGTCCTGAACCCGCCGGTGATCGGCTCCTCGACGCTCGCGGCGATCCGCTCGCCCGAGGACCGGTTCGACGAGCACGCAGAGATCGTCAACGAGTACCGGCAGGTGAACCACAACTACCGCCGCGACCACGAGTGGAACATGTGGTTCGTCGTCACCGCGGGCTCGCGCGAGCGCCGCGACGAGATACTCGCGGAGATCGAGGAACGAACCGGCTGTCGGGTTCTTAATCTGCCGATGCTCACCGACTACTACATCGACCTGGAGTTCCCGGTGGTGAACGACGACCGCTTCGCCCGGGAGTCGGTGGCGGAAACCGAGGTCTCCGCGACGCGGATCTCCGAGGACGCGGCTGGCGACCTGAGCGAACTCGACGCCGACCTGCTTCTGGAGATCCAGGCGGGCTTCCCGCTGACCGCGACTCCCTATCGTGACGTCGCGGAGTCGATCGGTGCCGACGTCGAGGAGGTTCTGGAGGCGATCGAGCGACTCCTCTCGGAGGGCTGTATCAAACGGATCGGCTGCGTCGTCAACCACGTCGTCACCGGCTTCGACGCGAACTGTATGGTCGTCTGGGACGTCCCGGACGAGGAACTCGACGACCGCGGTATCGCCGTCGGCTCGCTGCCCTACGTCACGCTCTGTTATCACCGCCCGCGCCGACCGGAACTCGAGTGGGAGTACGACCTGTTCACGATGATCCACGGGCGAGAGGAGGAGGCGGTCGACGCGAAGATCGACGAACTCGCGAGCGAGTACCTCCCGTACGA
>SKXI01000469.1 GCA_007128515.1 Halococcaceae archaeon
TCGAATTCGGGGCGGTCGTCCGGAGTACCGACGGTGGCGGGACGTGGTCGAACCACCGGCGGAAGGCCATCCGTGACTGTCACGACCTAGTCTGGCACGCGACCGACGAGAACTACGTCTACGAAGGCGGCGCCGGTGTTCCCCGCCGGCCGGGTGCACACAGCACCGACGGGGGCGAGACCTGGCGGAAACCGGGCGGGGGACTCGACCGCGGCTACGGCGTGGCGGTCGCCGCCGATCCGGGCGACCCCAACGTCTGGTACGTCTCGGCGTCGGCCTCGCCGTTCGCGGCCGCCAGTGACGAACCGAAGGCGGCGGTGTTCCGCCACGACGGTGACGAAGCCTGGCAGAAGCTCGAGGACTTCCCGGCCGACCGGATGCCGTGGGCGCTCTGTACGGATCCTGCACTCCCGGATCACCTCTGGGCCGGGCGGGCCGACGGCTCGATCGTCCGCTCTGAGGACCGGGGTGAGAGCTGGCAGTCGCTCGAGGGGGAGCTTCCAGCGGTCGACTTCGCGATGGTGATGCTCCCACCGGACGAGCGATGAGCTTCCGGCGGTCACCGGATTCGGAGATTTGTTATATCCCTCAGCATTCCCACATCAAGAGGTACACAGTAATCTGAACGTCACGCCGCTTCGAGGCGGGAGAGTGAAGAGAGTGTCATTAGCCACCCTCTATTCAACAGTGGCTCAATCGGCCTCTGTTCCTTCTTCGACGATTCGCTTGAGGCTGCGGATCGTCCTGTTGACACCTCGTTCCATCTGCCAGCGAATAAGTACCCGCTCGAGAAGCCATCCGAGTGGCCTGAACTGTGGAAACACTTCGAAATCGAACGTCTGGTAAATCCTGGTGTAGCCGTCCGCCGGGTCGAGTTCGAAGGTGAGTACTACCTGCATGATTCCGAGGTCGCCCCGGTGGACCTGGCGGCGAGGTGGGTCGAACTCGGTCACGCGCCACTCGCTCTCAGACTTGAAAGGACCTGGGCCACTCCGCTCCCGGTAGAGTGTACCCTCGCCGAAGGGCCCTTCGCTCACGTAGGTCACCTTCTCTGTGAAGGTTACCCACTCGGGCCATCGATCTGTATCATTGAGGACGTCCCAAACGTCTTCGGGAGCCGCTTCGACAAGAGCTGTTGTCCGAACTTGGGCCATATTACATATAAGAGCTACAAATAAATAAACAAATTTGGTCCAATAGTATGGTCGAGTAGATTCTGTGATGACCATCCTTTCGGCGAAGGACACCAGACCTTTGCCCGAAACATCCCAATAACAGATTCTCGCATGCTGTATCTGCCACCCGCTGGAGAGGATTCGCGCGAGACTGTGGGATGCTCCCTACGAGACGGACGGTCGTGGTCCCGAACCGGCTCTCGGTCACCGGTGTCGGGTCACGACCCCCTCTCTCGGCCGGACCCCGCTCCCGCGGGCGCGAACGGCTCCGGCCGAGAAAAAGACTTAACGCGACGACGCCGGTAGGGAGGGTAATGGCCTTCGAGGACCTCTTGTCCGACCCCGTCATCCAGAAGTACCTCCACGAGCTCGTCGGCCCGACGGGGATGCCCGTCGCGGCCGCCCCGCCGGACGGCGAGGTGACCGACGAGGAGCTCGCGGAACGGCTGAACCTGGAGCTCAACGACGTTCGCCGTGCGCTGTTCATCCTCTACGAGAACGACCTGGCGAGCTACCGCCGGCTCCGCGACGAGGACTCCGGCTGGCTCACCTACCTCTGGACGTTCGAGTACGAGAAGATCCCGAAGAACCTCGCCGAGGAGATGGAGCGACTGCTCGTGACGCTCGAGAAACGGGAGGCCTACGAGCACGACCACGAGTTCTACCTCTGTGAGATCTGTTCGATCCGCTTCGAGTTCGGCGAGGCGATGGACTTCGGCTTCGAGTGTCCGGAGTGTGCCTCCCCGCTTGAATCGATGGAGAACGACTACCTCGTCGACGCGATGAACCGTCGGATCGGGGAGCTCCGCGACGAGCTGAACGTCGAAGCAGCCACATAATGGTCGTCCTCGCGACGAAGGTAACCGTCCACGGGGAAGCGCGGAGACGTGCGCTCGACGGGCTGGGCTCGCTGGTCGCCGACGCGATCGGCGACCTGGAGGTCGAGTACGAGATCGGGGTGCGTCACGACGGGTTCCCGACCGTGACGGTCGAGGGCGAGGACAGTGTGGTGGCGAGAAACGTGCTGCGCGAGCAGTGGGGCGAGATCGCGGAGGGGTTCGAGGAGGGCGAGACGTACGTCGGAACGCTCGAGTCCTGGGACGAAGAGGGGTTCGTCCTCGATTCCGGGACCGAGATCGAGATCCCGACCGGCGAACTCGGCCTCGGTCCGGGGAGCCCCGAGCGGCTGGTCGAACGGTTCGGTCTCGTCCAGCATATGCCTCTCAGGTTCGTCCGGGACGACCCGCCGCGGCTGGCCGACGAGGAGCGTGATCGGCTGTTCGAGTGGACTCGGGGGACCGGCCGGGTGAACGTGAACAACGCCACGAGGGGACAGGTGCGGGCGACGGTGAACCGGGCGGGCCACGCCCAGGACATCGTCACCGTCGAGCGTCTGGGCCTGCTCGAACAGAGCGTGATCTGTCGCGAGGGAACCGACCCGCCGGGCCTGCTCGCGGCGATCGGCGAACACCTCCCCTCGGAACTCCGGTGTGTGATACCGCAGTCATGAACCGGCGGCTCACCGCCACACTCGTGGTCGTCGCGCTGCTCGTTCTCTCGGGCTGTGCCGGGCTCGGATCGACCACGAGCGAGGACGGGCTGGCGGCGGAGCCGTCCGAGGAGTACCTCTGGGAGAGCGAACACGAGGGCACGATCGACATCTCCGGCGGCGAGTACCGCGCGGTGTACGAGATGGAGAACCGGTCGACGGTGTTGCTCTACCAGTCGACGCGCTACGGCGACGACCGGCCGATCCCCGTCGAATCGATCCAGTTCCGGTACGAAAACGGCACCGTCGTCGACTACGAGTCCGGGGAGATCGGGGTCGAGGAGAGTCGCACCGCGGTGACGGTCGACCTCCCCGCAGAGGACGGCCAGCTCGCGTACACCGGGAGTACGCGCTCACGGAACTTCGACACCCGTACCGTGGTCCCCGGCTCCTACGAGGTGATCCTCCCGCCGGGCTACCGGGCGGACAACTTCATCCTCGGAACCGTCAGACCGGGCGGCTACGAGTACACCGTCGAGGACGACCGGGTCCACCTCACCTGGGACGACGTCGGCGCGAGCACCATCGTCCTCCGCTACTACCAGGAGCGCGACGTCACGCTGTTCACGGGTCTGGTGATCGTCGCGAGCGCGGGCGCGCTGATCGCGTTCGCCAGGGTCAGAAAGCAGATCAAGGAGCTACAGAGAAAGCGCGAGGATGCGGGTCTCGACATCGACATCGAGGACGACCGCGACGACCCGCCGCCGGGAATGCGCTAGCGGAGAGAAGGACGGTCGGCGCGTTTTTCTCCCGACCGCTCGAAGCGAGGGTATGAAGGTCGCTATCGTCGCCATCGGCGACGAGATACTCGCCGGGGACACGCTGAACACGAACGCGAACTGGCTCGCGGCCCGGCTGGACGAGCGGGGCGTTCGCGTCGAGCGGATGACCGTCATCCCCGATCGAATCGACGAGATCGCGGCTGCTGTCGGGGAGTACGCCGACCGCTACGACGCGGTGCTCACGACCGGCGGGCTGGGGCCGACACACGACGACCTGACGATGGAGGGCGTCGCCGCCGCGTTCGACAGGGGGGTAGCGGAGAACGAGGCGGTCCTCCGCTGGCTCAGCGAGGAGGGCGGCTACGCCAGGGAGGAGCTCACGGCGGGGACCGCCGACATCCCCGCGGGTGCGCGTCCGTTGCACAACTCGGCGGGCGTCGCGCCCGGCGCAGTGGTGGAAAACGTCTACGTGCTTCCGGGGGTCCCGTCGGAGATGAAGGCGATGTTCGAGTCGATCGAAGCGGAGTTCGCCGGCGAGGCGACGTACTCCCGGAGCGTGGAGACGACCGAGCCGGAGAGCGGGCTGCTCGATCGGATCGAGGAGGTGAGAGAACGCTTCGACGTGGCGATCGGGAGCTACCCCTCGGAGACGGTTCGGCTGAAGGTCACGGGACCGGACGAGGCGGAGGTCGAGGCGGCGCTCGACTGGCTGACGGAACGGGTCGAGGTGGTCGAACCGGAGTAGGAACCTCCCCGATCGAGGGACGACCACCTGGGATCCACGGAGGCGTACTCCGCAGTAAGAGCGTCGCTCGGGGCTCTCGTGGTCAGTGGGTGTCGGCTCGGCGACCCGCCGCCCGACAGCGCTCGGCGACGTCCTCCCAGTCGACGACGTTCCACCACTCCTCGACGTACTCGTCACGACGGTTCTCGTACTGGAGGTAGTAGGCGTGTTCCCAGACGTCGAGCGCGAGCAGCGGCGTGGCGTCCTGGTGGACCAGGTCGTTCTGGCTCTCGACCTGGCCGATGACGAGGCCATCGGCGACCGGCTCGTAGAAGAGCATCGCCCAGCCGACCGGCTGGACCTGGTTCGCCGCCTCCGAGAACTCCGCTCTGAACGCGTCGAAGGAGCCGAAGCTCTCGTCGATCCGGTCGGCGAGCGCGCCGCCCGGCTCGCCGCCGCCGTCGGGGCTCATGTTCTCCCAGAAGACCGTGTGATTGACGTGCCCGGAGAGGTGAAACGAGAAGTCGCGCTTCGCCGCCCGAAGCCCCTCGAAGTCGTCCTCGTCCCGCATCTCGGCGACCCTCTCCAGCGCCTCGTTCGCGCCGTCGACGTACGCCTGGTGATGCGCGGAGTGGTGCAGTTCCATGATGCGTTCGTCGATGTACGGTTCCAGTGCGTCGTACTCGTGGGATAACTCCGGTAACTCGTACGTCATGGGTAGGGTGTCGCCGTCGTGTTCGCTCGCGATCGCCGTGTTCGCGCCTGTGGCCGCGACCCCCGCGGAGACGCCCAACGCCTGCAGGAATCGGCGGCGCTCGATCTCTGCCGGTCGATCGTCGGTCATCGTGGTACGATCACCGACAGGCCGTACGTCCGCCGCCGGTATGAGTCACCACGAAGCCAATCAGTATTACCGAAAGAATAGGAAAAATAAAACCGTTCGGAGTGCTCCTCCTCGATCGAGACACCCCGTCGAACGGGCCACCGTGGTTCGTCGGACGCTCACAGCGTTCCTCGTTCCCCGACCTGCTCACCGGACGACCCGAACCTGGACGCCACCGGGCGTCGACCGGTCGTTCGGTCGAGACGCTCGTTCCGCGCCACCGGAGACCCACACCGGTCTCACCGCTCGGCGGTCCACTTTCGGTCTACTTCACTACCGGTAGAGGTAGGCGACCCACGCGAACGTGACGGCGAGCGAGAGCAGGAGAACGCCGATACCGACGAGTTCGATCGGATACGTCTCGTGCTGGGCGAGCGGGAGCGCGGAGGCCGCGAACGTCTGGATCATATCTCCCCCTGTGAATCGGGGCGTCTTAATCGTTCCCGAGTCGATCCGGCTACCGACACCGGACGGACTTTCACCGCCCCGACCGAACCCGGGCTATGCGACGACTCGGGTTCGTCCTCAATCCGATCGCGGGGATGGGCGGCCGCGTGGGGTTGAAGGGCACCGACGGCGTGGTCGAGGAAGCACGCGAGCGCGGCGCGGAGCCGCGCGCGCCGGAGAGGGCCGTCGACGCGCTCTCCGCGCTCGCCGAACGCGAACCGGGGACGGAGCTACTGACCTGCGGCCCGCCGATGGGCGCGGAGGAGGCCCAGGAGGCGGGGTTCGAGCCGGACGTGGTCTACGAGCCCGACGGCGAGGAGACCGGTGCGGAGGACACCCGGGCGGCGGTGCGCGCGTTCGTCTCGGAGGGTGTCGGCCTGATCCTCTTCGCGGGCGGCGACGGCACCGCGACCGACGTGGCGGAGACGCTCTCCGAACTCGACGACGAGACACCGATCCTGGGGATCCCCGCGGGGGTGAAGATCTACTCGGAGGTCTTCGGCGTGACGCCGAAGGACGCCGGACGGGTCGCGGCGGACTTCGACTCGACGGAGGTCAGAGAGGTCTCGGACATCGACGAGGAGGCCTACCGCGAGGGCGAGGTCCGCTCGACGCTGCGCGCGCTCGCACGCGTCCCCGTCGCGGAGGAGATGCAGTCGGGCAAACAGCTCTCGGGCGGCTCGGTCGAGAGCCTCGCCGAGGGCGTCGCCGAGGACGTCCGGGAGGGGGTCACCTACGTCCTCGCGCCGGGCGGAACCCTCGGGACGGTAAAGGAGGCGCTGGGCTTTTCCGGATCGCCGCTCGGCGTCGACCTCTGGCGCGACGGCGAGCTCCTCGCACGGGACGCGAACGAGGCGGAGATCCTGGAGCTACTCGGCGAGGAGAACGTCATCGTCGTCTCCCCGATCGGCGGGCAGGGCTTCGTCTTCGGACGGGGCAACCACCAGCTCTCACCGGCGGTGATCCGTCGCTGTGAGGTCGAGGTCGTCGCCTCGCGCTCGAAACTCGACACGATCGGCGTCCTCCGGGCGGATACCGGCGACGAGGCGCTCGACGAGGAGCTTCGCGGCTGGTGGCGGGTTCGTGTGGGACGGTTCGAACGGCGGATGGTTCAGCTGGTGTGACTGCGGCATATTAAGATCGGAGAGTGAACCTTAAGGTCATGTAAAGACTATCGCTCGCGTATGGATACGAGAAAGGTGCAGCGTCTCGGCCCCTCGACCCTCGCGATGACGCTCCCGGCCGACTGGGCGAAAGAACACGGCGTCGAGAAGGGCGACGAGGTGACGCTCCGTCGCGGCGGGAAGGGGACCCTGACCGTGATGCCCGAGTCCGCACAGACCGAGGACGTCGAGGCGATCATCCACGCCGACGACCTCGACGCCGACTCGCTCGAACGGGCGATCATCGCCCAGTACGTCCTCGGTCGCCGCGTGATCTACGTCGAGTGCAAGGAGGGTGCGCTCCCCTCCGAACACATCAACGCGATATACAGGGCGGAGACGCAGCTGATGGGTCTCGGCGTGATCGAGGAGACCCCCGAGCGGATCTCGATCCGGTGTTCGGTCGACCCCGAGGACTTCGCGCTCGACAACCTCCTCGAGCGTCTGGAGAACACCGGCAGCACGATGCGCGAGGAGGCGGTGAAGGCGCTCGCCCACGGCAACCCCGAGGTCGCCCAGCGCGCGCTCAACCGAGAACGACAGGCGAACAAGATCTTCGTCTTGCTCCTCAGGCTGATCTTCACCGCCTACCAGAACCCGAACCTCGCTCGGGCGGTCGGCCTCGGGGACGGCTTCGCACTGATCGGCTACCGGTCGATCGCGAAGAACCTCGAACTCACCGCGGACAACGCCGAGGACATCGCGGAGATCGTCTTAGAGACCGAGGGGCACACGCTCAACGTCGACTCCGCGACGATGCGCCGCATTCGCGAGTTCACGGATCAGGTCGACGAGATCACCCGGCTCGCCGTCGAGGCGGCGGTCGCCCGGGACTACGACATCACCATCGAGGTGCGCCAGCTCTTCCACGAGATCAGCGACCGCGAGGACGAGATCCTCGCGGACCTCCCCGAGATGGACAACGAGGACCTTCTCAGGGTACGGGAGGTGCTCGTCAGCCTCCAGCAGACCGCCCAGTACGCGATGCGAAACGCCGAGATCGCGGCCAACCTCGCGCTCAACGAGGAGTCCGACCACGTCACGATCATCTGAACCCACACTCCCGAGACCGGGCTCGGCAGGCAGCCGGCGTGCGCTCCGTGCGATCGGCGGGGATCGGCGGACGACCGAACGGTCGAACACCGCGGTCGGCGAACCGACCCCAAGAGCGGGTGCTCGCGCGGGTCGGTGATACCGTCCGATCGCGTACCGCAGTGACCTCCTCTGACGGGCGGTCGGAGAACCGA
>SKXI01000022.1 GCA_007128515.1 Halococcaceae archaeon
ACCACCTTGCACACTCGCAGGATTGGGAACCGGTGAGATCCACGCGAAAGCCCACGACTCCAGTCATGGGTAGCTTACGACCCGAGACACGCTCTATGCACTATCGTGGACGAGAACGGGATTCTCGAGTGGAGCTTCACCCGTAAGTACGACGTCGGGGACGGGCCGTGGCCGTCCGACGACGAAGCGGCGATCGAGTACGATACCGAGAACGATCGTATCACCGTCACCGGCGTCTCCGTCGACGGAGATACGGGCTGGGAGGGCTGTGTCCGCCGCGTTCGCTACCATCCCGGGGAGGACGAACTGCACGTCGACGTCGGTGCCGTCCGGACCGGCGACGAACTCGTCCACGACGTGATCCAGCGCATCCACTACGATGTCGCCGTCCGGGTCGCATCACGGCTCCCGGCCCGGACGCGGCTTCGCCACCTCACCCACGTGGATACCGTCCAGTTCGAGACGACCGCCGAGCGTACGGAGGAGAGCGACCGTCGGTAAGGGAGCCGGTTCGGGGCGGGCGTCGCTCGGGTGGGAGCCCGACGACCCCTCACCGCGGCTGTCCGCGGGCGAGACCCGGCCCGGTACCGGCGTCCGTTTCGACGTCGAGGTTCCGGAGACGGTTCCGGGTACCGACGTCCTACGAGGAGACGACTCGCGTCCGAGAAGACGGCGGCCCGCGTTCGGTGTGGGAACCCGTTACCCGGCGGCGAACGGAACGAGCGCCCGGTCCTCGCGGGGATCCGTTCGCAGCGGTGACGTACTTGTATCTCGACAGCATAGGGTGAGTATGCGTCCACGCTCTCGGCGCTTGGACTCCGCGACACGACCACCGTGCGGTGATCCGCGATGAGCTGTCCACCGACGACCGACAGCGGCCCCCCCATCCCCGGTGCTCCCGGCTGGGAAGCGGTCTCGCGACACACCCTGAACAGCTACGTCGAGGCGAACAGGGCGATCCTCGCGGGTTTGGGTCTCGCCCCGTCGAAGGACCTCGGTGGGGACGACTCCTCGTATCCCGAACTCGCGTTCGCCTCCCCAGAGTGGACGACGGTCCGGTCGGTCGACTCCCACGACGAGCTCGGGGTCGGCGAGTTCGTCGAGTTCTCGAAACGGATCGACGAGGAGGACGTCCGTGCGTTCGCGGAGGCGAGCGGCGACACCAACCGGCTCCACCTGGACGAGGGGTTCGCCGCCGGCACGCGGTTCGGCGGGCGGATCGTCCACGGGACGCTCGTCGCCGGACTGGTAAGCGCCGCGCTCGCCCGGCTCCCGGGGCTCACGATCTACCTCTCCGAGGAGCTCTCGTTCACCGCGCCCGCGGAGATCGGGTCGCGGCTCACCGCCCGGTGCGAGATCGTCGAGGACCTCGGCGAGCACCAGTATCGACTCACGACGGAGGTCAGCGACGAGGAGGGCACCCTCCTGATCGACGGCGAGGCGGTGGTGGTGGTCGACGCGCTCCCGTGAGGCTTCGGAACCGACTTTAGCTCCCGAGGAGTTGTGAGCGACAGGAATGTTCCGCTCGCTGCGTGCGGAGGTCGCCGACGCGCTCACGTCGGCGCTCTCCGACCTCGACTGTCCGACCGAGGACCTGGGAATCGAAGAGCCACCGGAAGACGTCGACGCCGTCTTCGCCTCGAGCGTCGCCTTCCGCCTCGTGCCCGAACTCGGCCGCGCCCCGCCGGAGATCGCGGGGGAGATCGCGGAGCGGATCGACCCCGACGAGTACGAGTACGTGCGGGAGGTCTCCACACAGGGACCGTACGTGAACGTCGCCGCGAGCGACGCCTACTACGCCGACACGCTGGAGGCAGCTCGCGACGAGCGCTACGGCGAACTCCCCGACCGGCAGACGAGCGTCGTCGTCGAGCACACGAGCGCGAACCCGACCGGCCCGGTCCACGTCGGTCGGGCGCGAAACCCGATCATCGGCGACGCGCTCGTCCGCCTCCTCGGGTTCGCCGGCTACGACGTCGAGGCCCACTACTACGTCAACGACGCCGGCCGACAGATGGCGGTGTTCACCTGGGCGTACGAGACGTTCGACGAGTCGGATCTGGAGGCGGAGCCGGCCCGGGACCGCATCGAGTACGATCTCGTCAGGTACTACCGGATCGGGAACCGGTACCTCGAGGAGGCCGACGAGGAAGCGGTCGCCGAGGCCGAAGCCGAGATCGAGTCGATCATGCGCGGGCTCGAAACCGGTGAGGAGGAGGCGTTCGAACGGGTCGGCGAGGTGGTCGACCAGGTGCTCGGCGGGATGCGCGAGTGTCTCTCGCGGCTGCCCGCGGAGTTCGACGAGTTCGTCAAGGAGACGCGGTTCATGCGTGACGGCTCGGTCGACGAGCTGATCGAGCGGCTGCGCGTCCTCGACGCCGCGGTCTACGAGGACGACGCCTGGCAGCTCGACCTCGAGTCCTACGGCATGGAGAAGAAACTCGTCTTTCTCCGGGCGGACGACACCAGCCTCTACACGACGCGCGACCTCGCTCACCACGAGTGGAAGTTCGCGAACTACGATCGCGCGGTGACGGTCCTCGGCGAGGACCACAAGCTCCAGGCCGAGCAGCTAGAGGCCGCCCTCGACATGCTCGGCAACGACACGGATCGTCTCGACAGCGTGATCTACTCCTACGTGAACCTCCCGGAGGGAAAGATGAGCACGCGGCGGGGGACCGGTGTCCAGCTCGACGACCTGCTCGACGAGGCGATCGAGCGGGCGCGAGAGGAGGTCGAGTCGCGGATGGACGACCGGATCCGCGACGACGATCTGGGGAGCGAGGACGTCGAGCGGATCGCCAGGCAGGTCGGCGTCGGTGCGGTGCGCTACGACATCGTCTCGAAACAGCCCACCAAGGCGATCACCTTCGAGTGGGACCGCGCGCTCGACTTCGAGGCGCAGTCGGCACCCTACGTCCAGTACGTCCACGCCCGGTGTTGTGGCATCCTCGCGGAGGCCGACACGGTGCCGGGAACGGTCGACCCGGACCTGCTCGGGACGCCCGAAGAGCGGGCGCTGCTCTCGGTGATCGCCCGTCTCCCCGCGGTGATCGAGTCCGCGGCGGCCGATCACGAGCCACACCAGGTCGCGACCTACACCCGCGAGTTCGCCGAGACGTTCAACGCCTTCTATCGGGAGTGTCCGGTACTCACTGCGGACGGTTCGGGGACCCGGGACGCACGCCTCGCGCTCGTCGCCGCGGCGAGACACACGGTCGCGAACGCGCTGTTCGTGCTCGGTGTCGAGGCCCCCAAGTCGATGTAGGCGGTCGCCTCCACCGCCATCACCGCGAGGACGAGCAGACCGATCGTCGCGAAAAAGAAGGGGAGCAGCCACCGCCAGGGGGTCGACCCGCTCGCGCTCATACCCTTCACTACGCGGTTGCGGCCTATCAGCGTTTCACCGGCCGAACAGCCGCGAGAACAGTCCACGTGAACGTCCGTCGTCCTCGTCGTCAGCGTTCTCCACCCCGGCGTCGTCCTCGTGGTCGGTCCCGGTCGACGACTCGTCCGACGTCGAATCGGTCGCTCCCTCCTCCGAGTCCTCGGACTCGGACCCGCTTCCCGCGACCTCGCGAGTCGGTTCGGGATCGGCCAACCCCGCAGGGACCGTCTCCCCACTTCCCTCCTCGGGTGAGCTTCCGACCGCTCGCAGGTCTTCCCCGATCCGATCGCAGAGCGCCTCCGCGAGGTCGAGGTAGGCCGTCGTCACCGGGCTCTTCCGCGCGTTCGTGACGACCGCGGTCCCGATCGCGGCACTCTCGTAGACGACCTCGTCCTCCGGGACGACCGCGAGCACGGGCGTGCCGACGGCCGCCTCGACGGCCTCCGTCGCCCGCTCGTTCGCCTCCGTCACGCGGGTGAGGACGAGCCCGGTCACGGGCGTGTCGAGCCGCTCGGAGAGCTCGCGTACCCGCTCCGCGCTCTCCAGCGCGGCGTTCTCCGGGGTCGAGACGAGCAGGATCTCGTCGGCGAGTCCGAGCGGGACCAGCGTGTCGTGGCTCAGCCCGGCGCCGACGTCCAGCACGACGACGTCGAAGGACTCCTCGAGCGTCTCGACGACGCCCGAGAGGCCCCCGGGGTCGGCGTCCGCGTACTCGTCGAGCGTCCCGCCGCCGGGGACGAACGCGAAGCCGTCGCCCTCGTAGGTCGCCTCCGCGACCGACGCCTCCTCCGCGAGGACGTCGTAGAGCGTCGGCCCCTCCACGCCACCCAGGGCGCTCGCGAGCGTGGCCATGCCGAGGTCGGTGTCGACGACGACGCTGGATCGACCTCCGGCGGCGAACGCCGCCGTGAGGTTGATGGCGGTGGTCGTCTTCCCGACACCCCCTTTCCCGCTCGCGATAGCGTAGATCATAGCGTCACTCATACGTGTTCGTTCTCCGAAGGTCGGTGAGGGAGCACTATAAACTTGTCCGCCAAACAGATACGTTTCGACGGCCGAGCGTTCCGTCCAATCTCCCGGGTGGCCGCCCCTCGGTCCGCACGGTACCCCGGGACGGCAGTCCGTATCGACCGTTCGCCTCCCGTCCCCGCGTTCCTTTCGGCCGCCCGTTCGCACGCGGTGAATTCGAGGATTTTTTATTGGACGATATCCTGCGGTCGAGATATCTGCACAGCGTTCGAACCGGACGGTCCGGTGATTCCACCGGTGACGACGTGGGTACGCCCGCACACCGGGGACACCGGCGACGACGGGTTCGAGGGACGTGGTCGATGAGCGGCGAGCAGACGATGGGGGAGCGATCACCGAACGACCGGGAGCCCGCCGGCACGGCGACCGAACGACGGCCGGGCCGGGGATCGGGGGTCGCCGTCCCGGTCGCGCCGTCGGAGACGCTCGAGGCGACCGTCTACCACGCGGCGGAGCGAGCGGACGACCTGGGAGGGCCGCTCCACCTCGTCACGACACGGGTCGGGACCGGCGGCGGTTCGTCGACGAATCGTCGAGCGTTGAAACGCGCCGAACGGGCCGCGGAGAGCGCGAGCGAAGCGGCAGTCGAGATCCGGACCGCGACGCTCGCGACCGATCGGTACCTCGAAGACCCCCCAGGCCACGTCGCCGCGATCGGCGACTACGTGGAGGAAAACGGGATCGCCGAACTCGTGATCGACCCCGGCTACGGCGTCGACGCGACCGCCCCGTCGCTCCTGCCCGTAAGGGTTGCGCTCGACTCGGCTGGGATCCCCTACACGGTGGCCCCGGTCCAGGACGAGGGAGGCTGGTGGAGGCCGACGCGGGACGAACTCACGCGTGCCGGGGCGGTGTTCATCGCGGCGTTCGCGTTCTACGTCGTCCTGGCCGGCGAGGCGACGCCGTTCGCCGTGGGGACGGGCGCCGTCACGGCGGTCGTGGCGGCCGCGGTCCTCCGGAACGTCGCCTTCGAGTCGACCCCGGTGTCGGGCCCCTCGATCGCCGCGGCCGCCCGTGCCCTCCCCTTCGTCCCGTACCTGCTGTGGGAGATAGCGAAGGCAAACGCCCAGTTCGCGCTCGTCGTCCTCCGCCCCTCGCTCCCGGTCGATCCGCACCTCGATCGGATCGACGCGGCGGTCGACAGCGGCCTCTCGGTCTCCGTGCTCGCCAACAGCCTCACGCTCACGCCGGGGACGCTCACCGTGGACGCCTCGGGCAGCCGTCTGCTGGTCCACTCGCTCACCGCCGGCAGCCGCGAGGACCTGCTCGACGGCGGCCGAGAACGCGCGATCCGGTTCGTCTTCTACGGGCGGGCGGCGACCGACCTGCCGACCCCGCGCGACCGCGGCGCGGCCGAGTCGGTCGTCGCACCGGGTTCGACCCGGGTCGGCGAGGCGACCGACGACGGATCGGGATCACGACCCACCGGAGGGGCCGACCGTGAGTGATCTCGCTTCGACGGCGCTGCTGGCGGCGGCCGCTGCCGTCGTCGTGCTCGCGGCGGTCCTGCTCTACCGGGTCGCCGTCGGGCCGACGACCTACGACCGGATCGTCGCGATCAACGTGATCGGCACGAGCGCGGTGATCGTGATCGCGCTGGTTGCCGCCGGCCTCGGCCGCCCGGAGTACCTCGACGTCGCGCTGGTCTACGCGCTGCTCAACTACGTCCTGAGCCTCGCGGCCGGCCACTTCACGGTCGCCGGGGGCGAGGTACCGTGACGCTCGCCACGGCGCTCGTGATCCTCTTCGCCGCCGGCTGTGTCTTCTTCACGTTCGTCGGCGCGGTCGGCGTCCTCCGGCTGCCGGACGTCTACACCCGCGCGCACGCCGCCTCGAAGGCGGACACCCTCGGTGCGGGCTTCGGTCTGCTGGCGGTCGTGGTGACGTTCGGTGCCGGCGTCGAGTCGGTCAAAGCCGGGCTGTTGCTCGCGTTCGTCTACTACACCAACCCGACGGCCGCACACGCGCTCGCCCGCGCGGCCTACCGGAACGGCGTCCCGGTCTGGACCCGCGACGCGGGCGACGAGACCGCCGATCGGCGGTCGGAGGGTCGGGGGTGATCTGGCTCGAACTCGGGCTGGTCGCCTTCGTCCTCGCGGCCGCCGTCCTCATCGCGCTCTCGCGCGACGTCGTCGGCGCGACGGTGACGTTCGCCGCGTTCAGCCTCGGCCTCGCCGTCGTCTGGGTGCTGCTCGCGGCGCCGGACGTCGCGCTCGTCGAGGCCGCCGTCGGTGCGGGCGTGATGTCCGTCCTCCTGCTCGTCGCGGTGATCGAGACCGACTGTCTGCAGAGCGACGACGACGAGGAGGGAGAGCGACGGTTCCGGCCGGTCAACTGGCCGCTGGTGGCGGTGCTCTCGGTCCTCGCGCTCCCCTTCGGGTGGACCACGCTCTCGCTGCCGCCGTTCGGATCGCCCGACGCGCCCGCCGTCCGCGAGACCTACCCGGACGGCGGGCTGACCCCCTACGGCTACTACATCGAGGCGACGCTCGTCGACGCGGGCTTCTCGAACGCGGTCGTCGCGGTGCTCGTCGTCTTCCGTGGACTGGACACCTTCGGCGAACTCGTCGTCGCGTTCGCGGCCGCAGCCAGCGTGCTCGTCGTGCTCGATCGAACGGTGATCCCGTGAGCGACTCGGCCCGATCGAGCGGGGGCGAGAGACCGTTCGTCGGGAGCCCGGTGACGCGGACCGCCGCCCGCACGCTGACGCCGTTCGTCCTCGCCTACGGGGTCTACCTCTCGCTGTTCGGGACCGGTCTCCCCGGCGGGGCGTTCCAGGGCGGTATCGTCGTCGGCGCGGCGTTCGTCCTCGTCGGCCTGGCGTTCGGCTTCGACCCGATGCGGCGGTGGATCCACCCCGGGGCGTTCGCCGCGTGTCTCCTCCTCGGCATCGGGACCTTCGGGGCGGTCGGGATGGGCGGGTTCTTCCTCGGCGGGGCCGTGCTGGACGTGCTCGTCTACCCGGTCGACGTCGAGTGGATCGTCAAACTCGTCGAGGTCGCCATCGCCGTCGTGATCGCCGTCATCGTCACGGGGCTCGCGATCTGGCTCAGCGCCGGCGTCGGGGACGGAGGCGAGCGCGAGTGATCGAGCCGATCCACCACTTCCACCTGACGTTCGTCCTCCTCTTCCTGATCGGGCTCTACGTTCTCGTCGACGACCCGAACCTGATCAAGAAGGTGATCGGGCTCAACCTGCTGCAGATATCGGTCTTCCTCCTGTTCGTCACGATCGCCTACGTCGACGGGGCGAACCCGCCGCTGGTCGACCTGCCGGGGCCGCACGCGAACCCGCTGTTGCACGTCCTCGTGCTGACGGCCATCGTCGTGGGCGTCTCGCTGACGGCGCTCGCGCTCGCGCTCGTGATCCG
>SKXI01000059.1 GCA_007128515.1 Halococcaceae archaeon
CTCGTCGCCGAGCAGGTGGGTGAGGTCGAGAACGTCGGGATCCTCGGCGTCGGGATCCTGATGATCGTCGGTGGCGTCGCGTTCAAGACCGCCTCCGTCCCGTTCCACTTCTGGGCGCCGGAGGCGTACGAGGGGGCGCCCGCGCCCGTCAGCGCGTTCATCTCCTCGGCGTCGAAGGCGGCGGGCTTCGTCGTCGCCTTCCGCGTGTTCGTCGAGGGCTTCCCGGTCGACGTCGTGCTCGCACTCGGCGTCGACTGGGTGCTCGCCTTCCAGATCATCGCCGTGATCACGATGCTGCTCGGGAACTTCGCGGCCGCGGTCCAGGAGAACGTCAAACGGATGCTCGCGTACTCCTCGGTCGGCCACGCGGGCTACGTCCTGATCGGCCTCGCCGCGCTCAGCAACCCGGGTCCGTACAACGACTTCGTGCTCGCGGCGGCGATGGCGCACCTCCTCGTCTACGGCTTCATGAACACCGGGGCGTTCCTCGTCGTCGCGCTCGCCGAGCACTGGGGGATCGGCCGCACCTTCGAGGACTACAACGGGCTCGCCCAGCGCGCGCCGGTGCTCTCTGCCGCGGTCGCGGTCTTCATGTTCAGCCTCGCCGGGTTGCCGATCGGCGGCGGGTTCACCTCGAAGCTCGCGCTGTTCTGGGGTGCGGTGCTTGCGGGCTACTGGTGGCTCGCCGCCGTCGGCGTGATCACGAGCGCGGTCTCGCTGTACTACTACTCGCGGCTCGTCAGGGCGATCTGGATCGAGGAGCCGGCCGACGACGACCTCACGCTGCCCGACCAGCCGCTCGGGCTCTACGGGGCGATCGTCGCCGCCGCGGTCTTCACCGTGTTGTTGCTGCCCGGTTTCTTCGTCGTCATCGAGACGGCCCAGGCCGCCGCCGGCACGTTCTTTTAGCCGGCGGGCGGTAGGCTTTACCCCCCGGGGCGGATACTCGGGTTCATGACGTGGCTCCTGCTCGGCGTCGACAACGTGGGCCGTGTGATCGGGGCCCAGTCGGACGAGCACGTCCACATCGTGATCGAAGACCCCGACGAGGTCGATGCGTTCGGCTCGGCGAAGGACGTCAGCGTGAGCACGGGCGACCCGACCGATCCCGCGGTGCTCGCACGGGTCGCGGAGCCGCTCGGGATCGCGACGGGTACGAGGGACGCCGACCGGACGGTCGCCATGATCGAGGCGGCCCGGGAGACGTTTCCCGGCGTTCCGATCGTCGTCTACGCGACCGACGTCCTCGACGAGGAGGTACGAGAGCGCCTCGACGAGCGCGCCGACCGGGTGATCGGCCACTGCGAGGCGCTCTGGGAGTACGTCTTCGACATCGCGGCCTGCGAGCCGGCGCTCAGGGCACAGGAGCTTCGCCGGACGCTCCTCGGGATCGAGGGCACGCTCGGGATCGTCATGCACGACAACCCCGATCCGGACGCGATCGCCTCGGGGGTCGCGCTGGCCGCGCTCGCCCGCTCCTACGGGGTCGACGCGGTGGCGTGTTACTTCGGTGAGATCACCCACCAGGAGAACCGCGCGCTGGTGAACTTACTCGACCTCGACCTCCGCTCGCTCGAGCCCGACGCGACCGGCGAGGAGTTCGACGCCGTCGCGCTCGTCGACCACTCCACCCCCGGGATCAACGACCAGCTGCCGGAGGAGATCCCCGTCGAGATCGTACTCGACCACCACTCCACGCACGGGCCGGTCGACGCCCGCCACTTCGACGTCAGGAGCGAGGTGGGCTCGACGAGTTCGATCGTCGTCGAGTACTTCATCCAGCTGGGCGTCGAGCCGGACGAGGTGCTCTCGACGGCGCTGCTCTTCGGCATCCAGACCGACACCAGGGGGTTCACCCGCGGCGTTTCCGAGCTCGACTTCGACGCCGCCGCGGTGCTCGTCACCCTCGCGGACCAGGGCGTCCTCGACCGGCTCGAACAGCCGACGATGTCGGGTGAGACGGTCGAGACGTTCGCACGGGGGATCCGCGACCTGACGGTGCGAGACGGTGTCGGCGTGAGCTGTGTCGGGCGGCTCAGGGACAGGGACTCGCTGGCACAGTCGGCGGACCTGATCCTGAACAGGGAGGACCTCTCGGTCGCGCTCGTCTTCGGCATCGAGGGCGAGACGGTCTACCTCTCCGCCCGCGCCCGGGGGACGCGGATCGACGTGGGCGACGTGTTGCGCGAGGCGTTCGACCAGATCGGGAGCGCGGGCGGTCACGCCCAGATGGCCGGTGGACAGCTCCCGGTCGGGATCCTCGGCGACGGCGCTGACGAGGACGGGCGAGCCGTCGAACTGGTTCGGGAGGCGATCGCCGAGCGGTTTTTCGAGACGATCGAGGACCACCGCGGTCGTGTGAGCCGGCAGTGGTTCCGGACCGGTGACCCGCGGCACGCCCCGAGCACCGGCGAGAGGTTTTAGGCGACCCGCGACGACCGGGGAGTATGAACGTGGGTACTGGCGACGCCAGACTTCGGGTCCACGAGTACATGACCCGGGACGTCGTGACCGTCTCGCCCGACTCGACCGTCGGCGAGGTGGCGAGACGGATCGCGGAGAGCGACGAACACAGCGGGTTTCCCGTCTGTGACGGCAGACGCGTCGAGGGGTTCATCAGCGCACGCGACCTGCTCCTGGCACCGGACGACGAACCGCTGTTCAAGGTGATGACGACCGATCTGGTGGTGGCACACCCACAGATGAAAGTGACCGACGCCGCACGGGTGATCCTCCGATCCGGCATCCAGAAGCTCCCGGTGGTCGACGACGCGGGGAACTTAGTCGGCATCATCTCGAACACCGACGTCATCAGGAGTCAGATCGAACGCGCGACGCCCGGGAAGGTCGAGAAGCTCGTCCAGACCCTCGAGAGCATCCACGGCGTCAGCCTGGGCGAAGAGCGACGGGTGGTGAGGATCGGTGAGCTGACTCCCACGCAGGGGAAGGTGTACGCCGACGAACTCGAGGGCCGGAAGTACGAACTGGAACGCGGCCTCGCCGAACCGCTGGTCGTCATCGACGTTCGGGGGCGGCTGTTGCTCGCGGACGGCCACCACCGCGTGCTCGCCGCCGACAGGATCGGGATCGAGGAGATGGACGCCTACGTGATCCTCGTCACCGACGACATCGAACTCGGCATGGAACGGACCGCCCGCGAGGAGGGACTCGACTCGCTCGACGACATCAACGTCGTCGACTACGCGCGGCATCCGCTGGTCGAAACCACGCGTAGGCTCCAGTAGGAGCTACGCGAGCGCGTGTCTCGAGCGAATGTCGGCTTTCTGCTGGCAGTTCAGGCAGGGCTCGATGCGGAGGGGTTTCCCGCACTCTTGACAGCACCACTCGGGGTAGTGACGATCCACCATTCCATGTGCAGCTTTGGCACAGTCGGACATATGTCTTGTGGGATCTCTCACGAATCGGAGGGGAGCGGACGCGCGTCGGACCCGGGGCCGACGCCCGTGGCTCACGAGTCCGACGGTTCCGGGAGTTGGGGTCGAGCGCAATCGTTAATTGACGTCCACGAGAGATATCGGTATGTACGACGACGAGACCCTCTCGCGGATCAGGAGCGAGCGCGAGCGGTGGGACGAGGAGACGCTTTCCCCTGCCCTCGAGCGGTTCGGCGAGCGGGCCGAACGGTTCGCGACCGTCTCGAACCTCGAGGTCGATCGACTCTACACGCCCGAGGACGTCGCCGACGTGGAGTTCTCGGACCTCGGCTTCCCGGGCGAGGAGCCGTACACCCGCGGACCGTACCCGACGATGCACCGCGGGCGGACCTGGACGATGCGACAGTTCGCCGGCTTCGGGACCGCCGAGGAGACCAACGACCGGTTTCAGTTCCTGATCGACCAGGGCCAGACCGGCCTCTCGGTCGCGTTCGACATGCCGACGCTGATGGGCCTCGATTCGGACGACCCGATGAGCCTCGGCGAGGTCGGAAAGGAAGGCGTCGCGGTCGACACGCTCCGGGACATGGAGGTGCTCTTCGACGGCATCGACGTCGGCGAGGTCTCGACCTCGTTTACGATCAACCCGAGCGCACCGGTGATCTACGCGATGTACGTCGCGCTCGCCGACCAGCAGGGCGTCCCGCGCGAGCAGGTCCGGGGCACGCTTCAGAACGACATGTTCAAGGAGTTCATCGCACAGAAGGAGTGGGTGATACCCCCTGAGCCGTCGCTCTCGCTGGTGACCGACGTCGTCGAGTTCTGCACCGAGGAGACGCCGAACTTCCACCCCATCTCGATCTCCGGGTATCACATCAGGGAGGCGGGCTCGACCGCGGTGCAGGAGCTCGCGTTCACGCTCGCCGACGGCTTCGGCTACGTCGAGGACGCGATGGAGCGCGGTCTCGACGTCGACGCGTTCGCACCCCGGCTCTCGTTTTTCTTCAACTGCCACAACTCCTTCTTCGAGGAGGTCGCGAAGTTCCGCGCCGCCCGGCGGATCTACGCCCGGGTGATGGACGAACGATACGACGCAGAGCGCGCGGAGTCGAAACGGCTGAAGTTCCACACCCAGACCGCCGGCCAGAGCCTCACCGCCCAGCAGCCGCTCAACAACGTCGCGCGCGTGACGATACAGGCGCTCGCGAGCGTGATGGGCGGCACCCAGAGCCTGCACACCAACAGCTACGACGAGGCGCTCGCGCTGCCCTCAGAGGAGGCGGTCCGGGTCGCCCTGCGGACCCAGCAGATCATCGCCGAGGAGTCCGGCGTCGCCGACATCGTCGATCCGCTGGGCGGGAGTTTCGCGGTCGAGGCGCTCACGAACGAGGTCGAAGCGCGTGCCACGAGCTATATCGAGGAGATCCGCGAGATGGGCGATGGGTCGGTCCGTGACGGCATCCTCCGGGGGATCGCCGAGGGCTACTTCCACCGCGAGATCCAGGACGCCGCCTACGAGTACCAGGAACGGGTCGAGCGCGAGGAGGAGGTCGTCGTGGGGGTCAACAGGTACACGCTCTCCGAGGACACCAGCCCGGAGGTCCTCCACGTGGACGAGGCGGCGGCCGCAGAGCACCAGCACGCCCGGTTGGAATCGGTAAAGGCCGACCGCGACGACCGCGCGGTGGAGGCCGCGCTCACCTCGCTCGAGGAGGCGATCGAGTCCGGCGAGAACACGATGCCGGCGATCCTGGAGGCGGTGAAGGCGTACGCGACGATGGGCGAGATCATGGCCGTCTTCGAGGCCGAACACGGCAGCTACCAGGAGACGGTCGGGACGGTCAGCTAGGCGCGCCGCGAGACGACGATAACCAGCCCGAGAAAGGCCCCGAGGACGACCGCGATGGTGATCGCGCCGTAGACCGCGAGGCCGACCGGCGTCGGTGGGACGTCGACGATCCCGAACATGGCGACCGGATCGAGGTCCTCCAGGAAGATCCCGATCAGAAAGCCCATGAGCCCCGCGAGGCCGACGAGCGCCGCGTAGATCGTCAGGATGACGCGGTTGCCGGCGACGTTCGTCGCCTCTGGGACGGCGGTGTCGTTCACGGCGAGGGTTGTGGCGTCCGAACGATGAGGCTTTCCCTCTCGGCTTCGAATCCGGGAGTATGATAGACAAGGAGCTCTCGGAGAAGGACCTCCTCGCGCTCGTCCTCGGCGCGGTCGCGCTCTTTATGGCGCTGACGGCACTGTTCATCGTCCTCACGTCCTGAGTCGCGATCCGCAGGCTATCCTCCCGCAACCGAACCGGGAGCGGTAGGGTCGACCGTCACGGGTCTACCGGCCGCTCGTGGGCTTCCAACAGCGATACCGGGAACGGATGGCCGCTCATAGGGATCATCGTAGCCATCCGGATCTCCTCGGCGTACGCACCACCGACGTCACTCGATTCGCGTTCGAGGAAGTATGAACTCTTACGATGATCCCTATCAGTCGTCGGAGGGCTCGTGGCCCTCCGGCTCGTCGAGTTCGCCGCCGTCGGCCATCGCAGGACCGATCACTTCGCGGTCGAACCAGTTCCACTCGGCGGTGAGCAGGCCGTCTTTCTCCAGGTCCCACGGGTCGCCGCTCTCGACCAGCGGCCCCTCGAAGTACGACTGGACCATGTTGAACACCCAGATCAGCTGACCGACGAAGAGGATCATCGCCCCGACGGTGGTGATCTGGTGGAGGTCGGCGAAGTGCGGGAGGTAGGTCGCGTAGCGTCGGGGCATGCCGCCGTAGCCCAGCAGGATCATCGCGAAGAAGGTCACGTTCGTCCCGATCATCGAGAGCCAGAAGTGCATCAGCCCGAGCTTTCGCTGGTACATCCGGCCCGTGACGAGCGGGAACCAGTAGTAAACGCCCGCGAACACCGCAAAGGCGATCGCGCCCATCACGATGTAGTGGAAGTGCCCGACGACGTAGTACGTCGCGTGGAGCACGAGGTCGATCGGGATCGACGCGAGGAAGATGCCCGTCACCCCGCCGATGATGAAGTTCGAGACGAAGCCGATACAGAACAGCATCGGCACCGTCAGGCGCACGCGGCCGTTCCACATCGTCGTGATCCAGTTGAACACCTTCACCGCGCTCGGCACCGCGATGGCGAGCGAGACGGCCATGAACGCGACGCGGATCCGCGGGTCGATCCCGGTCGTGAACATGTGGTGTGCCCAGACGCCGAACGAGAGCACACCGATGGCGAGCGTGGAGTAGACGATGAACTTGAAACCGAACAGTTTCCGGCCGGCGAACCGGGGGAGGATCAGGCTGATCAGCCCCATCGGCGGCAGCACGAGGATGTAGACCTCGGGGTGGCCGAAGAACCAGAACAGGTGCTGGTAGAGGATCGGCCCGCCGCCCTCGACCGCGAAGAACTGCGTGCCGAGGTTCCGATCCAGTAGCAGCATGACGAGCACGCTGCCCAGCAGCGGGAACGAGAAGAGGATCAGCCCCGACTGGGTGAGGATCGTCCACGAGAAGATGTCCAACCTGTTCCAGCCGACGTCGGGCCCCCGCTCGGTGAAGATGGTGGCGATGAAGTTGATCGCGCCCATCGTCGCGCTGATACCGGAGAGGTGGAGCCCCAGAAGCATCAGGTCGAGGCCGGCGTGGGGCTGGTCGATCGACATCGGGGGGTAGATCGTCCAGCCGGCCTGTGCGGGAGCGATGATACCGGCAAGCGGGTACGAGAAGAGCGGGAGCCAGATCAGAACCCCCGAGATCGGCAGCAGCCAGAACGCGATGGCGTTGATCCGGGGGAAAGCCATGTCGTCGGCGCCGATCAAAAGCGGGATGAAGTAGTTCGCGAACGCCGCGATGATCGGCGTCCCGAAGAGAAAGAGCATCGTGATGCCGTGGCTCGTCATGAACGCGTTGTACGTATCGGGCGCGAGGAACGTCGTCTCGGGGCTGAACAGCTCCAGGCGCATCAGCGTCACCGACAGCCCGCCGATGACGAGCGCGATCACGGCGAACAGACCGTAGAGGATCCCGATGTCCTTGTGATCGACCGTCGTGAGCCAGCGGGTGATCCCGCCGGGTTTGTGCGCCGTCTCGTAGCCCTCGTCCTCCGATACTGCCGCCCCACCGCTCGCGAGCGGTGACCGCCAGTCCTCGACGCGCGAGATCCAGGCGGCGACCGCCAACAGAAGCACACCCATCAGAACCGTCAAGGCGATCTGCCCTTCTACCATGTAGGTCGCTCAGGACCCCACCGTTATCAAGGATGCGGAACGCGCGACTCGACGGTCCTCGACCGGCCGAGAACGGGTTTTACCGTGACACGCCACTACGTACCACGAACGGACGCGACGCCCTCGCCGAGGAGACCCCGCTCGAGGTGCGA
>SKXI01000043.1 GCA_007128515.1 Halococcaceae archaeon
GATCGGGTGACGATGACTCCCCGTTCGACGTCGGTGGCACGTACAAGCGCCGACAGAAGGTCGGCTTCCTGCTCGGTCCCCTACTGTTCGCGCTGATCCTGCTCGGGCCAACGCCGGGCGAGCCCGCCGGCTTCGAGGGACAGGCGGCCGGCGCAGTCACCGCCTGGGTCGCCGTCTGGTGGGTCACCGAGGCGATTCCGATCCCCGCGACCTCGCTGCTCCCGGTCGTCTTCTTCCCGCTCACCGGCGCGCTGTCGGTCGCGGAGACCACGCCGTCGTACGGTGACCCGCTGATCTTCCTGTTCATGGGCGGGTTCTTCCTGGCAATGGCGATGCAGCGCTGGGGGCTTCACCGGCGGATCGCCCTCCGGACAATCAAGTTCGTCGGGACGACGCCCTCGCGACTCATCCTTGGGTTCATGCTCGCGACCGCGTTCCTCTCGATGTGGGTCTCGAACAGCGCGACCGTGATGATGATGGTCCCGATCGCGCTCGCGGTCATCTACAGGACGGGTGACCTCATCGACGACACCACCCTCGATATCGACACCAGTGAGGGGAACTTCACCTTCGGCATCGCGCTGATGCTCTGTATCGCTTACGGCGCTTCTGTGGGGGGTGTCGCAACGTTGATCGGCACGCCGCCGAACATCCTCTTCGCGGGCCGGGCGGGTGAACTGTTCGGCGAGAACATCACCTTCGCGCAGTGGATGTTCTACGGGCTGCCGATCTCGCTGATCGGCCTCGTAACGGTTTACGTCTGGGTCACACGCGTCGCACTCTCGCCGGAGTTCGACGAACTCCCCGGCGGCGAGGAGACGATCGACGACGAACTGCGAAATCTCGGAACGACGAGCACGCAGGAGAAGATGGTGCTCGTCGTCTTCGTCGGCATGGCGGTCTCATGGATCGGGGCGAGCCTGATCGGCGAGGCCGGGCTCGCACCGGTCCCGGAGGACGCGGACACGATCGTCGCGATCGGCGGCGCGCTGGTTCTGTTCACGCTTCCGACGACGACCCAGGATGGGAATCACACGTTCCTGCTCGACTGGACGAACGCGGTGAACATCCCGTGGGGCGTCATCCTGCTGTTCGGTGGCGGGTTAGCGATCGCGGCGGGCTTCGACCAGACCGGCCTGGCGCCGTGGCTCGGCGAACAGCTCGAACTGCTCGAAGGCGTCTCGATGGCTCTGATCATCCTCGCGGTCGTCGCGATGGCCGTCTTCCTCACCGAGGTCACCTCGAACACAGGAATGACCGCGATGCTCATGCCGATCCTGGCCGCGGTCGCGATCGGCATCGGCGTCCACCCGTTCGGACTGATGATCGCCGGGGCGACCGCCGCCTCGTTCGCGTTCATGCTCCCGGTCGCGACGCCACCGAACGCAATCGTCTTCGGGAGCGGCTACATCACGCTCCCGCAGATGGCCCGCGTCGGGATCGGGCTCAACGTCATCGGGATCGCCCTTATCACGCTCTTCGCGCTGTTCTGGCTGCCGCTCGCGTGGGGGATCGACATCGCGACCCTCCCGGCCGAGTTCGCCGAGGCGTGGGACGACTGAGGTCAGAGCTGCTGGGCGCGCGCGGTCGTGACGATCCCGACGAGGACGACCACGCCGCCGACGACGGTCATGACCTCGGGGACCTCGGTGAGCAGGAAGAACGCGAGCAGCGTCGCGCCGACCGGCTCCCCCAGCAGGGAGACGCTCACGACGCTCGAGTCGAGGTGGGCGAGCGCCCAGTTCACGACCGTGTGACCGAAGACGCCCGGACCGAGCGCGAGCGCGAAGAAGAGCAGCCACTCCCGTCCCGGGTAGCCACCGAGCGGGTGCCCCCCGGCCAGTACGATGGCGAGCAGTGCGAGGGTACACGCGCCGTAGACGACCGTGACGTAGGGCAGGAGGGGGACGCGCTGGCGCAGCGACCGCCCGGCGAGGACGTAGCAGGCGGCCATCACCGCGCCGAGGACCGCGAGCGCGTTGCCGTAGAGCGCCGTCTCCGTGAACGCGGTCTCGGTCAGGAGGTCGGTGACGGACATGAGCGTCGCGCCGGAGATGGCCAGCAGGATACCGCCCACCGTGCGACTCGTGATCCGCTCGTCGAGCAGCAGGTAGGCGCCGATGGCGACGAAGATCGGCTGCATCTGGACGAGGGTGACGGAGGCGGCGACGCTGGTCCACCGGAGGCTCTCGAACCAGGCCGCGAAGTGGATCGCGAGCGCGACGCCCGTGACCGCCGCGACGAGCGCGTCGCGTGTCCCGAGCGCGGCGAAGTCCGCGCGGTGACGGGTGAGCGCGAACGGCGCGAGCAGTGCGAGCGTGAAGAGTACCCGGTAGAAGGCGACGACCGAACTCGGCGCGCTGGACCAGCGGACGAGGATGGCCGCGGTGCTGAGCGCGAGGATCGACGCCGCGAGCGCGGCCCTCGGGGAGACGGACTCCCTCGCCCGGTCGGTCAGCACGTCGAGCACGACACGCCCTTTCCCTATCGCGACGTAAACCGTTCGGAACGCGGCGGTCGACGACGTTTTCCGCAGCCAGCCGAATCCTCCCGCCAGTGACCGACGCCGATCTCGTCCGCGCCCGACTGCGCTCCGAACACGCCGACCTCCTCCGGGCGACCGAGGGGTGCGCCGATGCCGTGGCGGCGACCTGGGACGGAGCGTACACGACGGATCGAGCCGCGGTCGCCCCGCCGCTCTCGGCCCGTCTCTCGGAGTCGGGGGTCACCGACCGGTTCCCGGTCGTCCTCTCCGACGCCGTTTCGGTACTGGACGAGTCGCTTCCCGCACCACCCGTTCCCGCCCCGCCGTACGTGACGGTCACGAGCGTCGGCCCCGTCCTGCGCGCGACGCTCTCGGAGTCGAGGCTCGTCGTCACGATCCGGGTCTTCACCGTGGAGCGTGGCCGATACCGCCGGACGGCAGGAGGGACCGACGAACTCCTCGGCGTCGAGTTCCGGTAGCGATCGGCTTTTACACGACACCGGAGACGGCACGACTGTGAGCACTCGATCGGTCGCCGAACGCGAGCGCCTCGGACTCCTCCTCGTGTTGCTCTCGGCGGTGGGCTTCGGCACGCTCGGCATCTTCGGGGTCTACGCCCAGCGTGCGGGCCTCTCCATCCCGACGGTGCTCGTCTACCGGTTCCTCGTCGCGGCGGCGCTGGTCTGGACGCTGCTCCTCGCGACCGGCCGCGCGGAGCTGCTGCGCGGGCGAGTGCTCCTGATCGCGCTCGCGCTCGGCGGCCTGGGCTACGCCACACAGAGCGGGCTCTACTTCCTGGGACTGGAGTTCATGACCGCCGGCCTCGTCGCGGTCGTCCTCTACACCTACCCCGCGTTCGTCGTTCTCATCGCCGTGGCGGCGATCGGCGAGCGCGTGACGAGGGAGATGGTCGCCGCGCTCGCGCTCTCGCTGGTCGGGATCGCGCTCGTCTCGGGTGCGACCCCGGCCGGCGCGTCGCTCGTCGGTATCGTCGTCGTCCTCGGGGCCGCGCTCGCCTACTCCTTTTACATCACGGTCTCCAGAGCCGTGCTCCGGACCGTCGATCCGCTCGTGCTGAGCGCGCACGTCCTCCCCGCCGCGGGGGTCACCTTCCTCGTCGTGGGGAGCGCCACGGGCGACCTCGCGGTGCCGACCGCGCCCGTGCCCTGGCTGATCCTCCTCTCTATCGCCGTACTCGCGACGGCCGTGCCGGTCGTCACGTTCTTCGCGGGACTCGAACTCGTCGGGGCGAGCCGCGCGGGGATCGTGAGCACCGCCGAACCGCCGGTGACCGTCGCGCTCGGCGCGCTGCTGTTCGCCGAGCCCGTCGGGGTCGTGACGGTCCTGGGCGGGCTCTCGATCCTCGCGGGCGTCGTGTTGCTCGAACGCCGATGAGCTACTCGAGGAGCTCCTTCGTGACGCGGTGGCGGTGTCGGAACATCGGCTCGAACCCGACGACGCCGAACGGCGAGAGCCGCCTCCCGAGCTTCCCGGGCGGGAACTCGTAGTTCACCGTGTCCCGCAATCGGGTGCCGCCGCGCTCGGCCGAGAACTGGTGGGTGTGGACCCAGCGCGAGAACGGTCCGTCGACCATCACGTCCCGGAACATCGCCGACTCGCCGTCGTAGGCGCGCTCGGTGATCTTCGAGGTCCACTCCCCGCCCGGGAGCACGCCGAACGGACGCATCCACAGGTCGATCTCGGATCCGACTTCGAGCACCTCGGGATCCGGATCGCCGTGCGGACCCCTTATCTCCAGCACCTCGAGTCCCAGCCAGTCGGGCGTGAGCGCACGGAGCCCGTCGGCGTTCGAGTGAAACCGCCAGACGACCGACAGCGGTGCGTCGACGAACGTCTCGCGCTCGTAGGTTGCCATAGCTACGTCGAGGGAGGGGAGCGACAAAACTCGGCCGATCCGCTACTTCAGCCGTTCCTGGAGGAAAGAGGGGTGAGCCGCGCTGACCCCGTCGATGGTGAGGATCTCGTCTCTGATGATCTCGCCGACGCCCTCGCCGCTTTCCGCACTGATCTCGGCCATCAGCATGTGGTCGCCCGAAGAGGAGTACAGCGACTCGATCGCCTCGGTCTCCGCGAGCTCGCGGGTCGCGTCGATGTAGCGTTCGCTCTCGACGTCGATGCCGACGAGCGCGATCGACCGGCCGGAGAGCTTCTTCGGATCGACCTCCGCGGAGTAGCCGACGATCACGCCGTCGTCTTCGAGTTTTCGAACGTACTTCCTCACCGTCGGCTTCGAGACGCCCGCCTGGCGTGCGATCTCGGCGTACGAGGCCTGGGCGTCCTCCTCTAACACCGACAGTATCCGATCCTCCGTCGAGTTCGTCGCCACGAACAACCCTTTCGCCCGCACGAAAAAATACCTTCCGAACCGGAAAGTGAGAGCCGCTCTCCCGAAACCACGCCGGATCGAACGGGACCGTCGGTCGATCCGGTCGGCTACTTGTGTCGGTCGAGCAGGTCGTAGCTGCGTTCCCACTCGTAGTCGTCGTCGTAGTAGCGCTCTGCGAGCGGCTCTTCCGGCATCTCGCCGATCGAACGCTTCTCCTCGCCGTAGGAGGGACGCTCGTCGTCGACGTAGTACCGGCCGGTGAGGACGGTTCCCTCGTGCAGCGCGTTCTCGGTCTCGAACATCATGTCGGCCGCCTCCTTCCGGTCGTGAACGTCGAAGTCGTAGTCGTCGGAGTCCTGGATGTCCACGTACGGGACGTACTGTTTCGCGTCCTTGTTCCAGGTCGGACACTGCGTGAGGAAGTCGATGTGCGCGAAGCCGTCGTGTTCCATCGCCTCGACGAGGATCTCCTTCGCCTGGTTCGGGTTCACGGCCGCGGTCCGGGCGATGTAGCTCGCACCCGAGGTGAGCGAGAGCGACAGCGGCCGGATCGGGTCCTTCGCCGAGCCGTGCGGTTGGGTCTTCGACTTGTGACCTTTCGGGCTCGTCGGCGAGGTCTGGCCCTTCGTGAGGCCGAAGATCTCGTTGTTGAACACGATGTAGGTCATGTCGTGGTTCTCGCGGGCGGTGTGCATGAAGTGGTTGCCGCCGATCCCGTAGCCGTCGCCGTCGCCGCCGGCGGCGACCACTTCGATGCCGGGGTTCGCGAGCTTCGCCGCACGGGCGATCGGCAGCGACCGCCCGTGGATGGTGTGGAAGCCGTAGCTCTCGAAGTAGCTGTTGAGCTTGCCCGAACAGCCGATCCCCGTGACGAGCAGCGTCTCGTCGGGGGTTCTCCCCACTTCGGGCATCGCCTGTTTCAACGCCTTCAGGACGCCGAAGTCACCACAGCCCGGACACCACGTCGGCTGGGGTTCTTGCAGAGGAGTGAACTCCTCCCGGTCGATCTCGCGTTCCTCGCCGATCGCGCTGAATGCACTCATTGGTTAGTCACCTGCTGCGGGTTCGAGCCGCGTGTTCGACGCCGGAGCGTCGGTCCCGTCCTCGACGATCTGGAGTTCGAATCCCTCGACCACCTCGGCCGGCTCGAACGGGTTGCCGTCGTACTTGAGTAGGCTGTTCATCTTCTCGCCGAATCTCCCCAGCTCCTTCTGGGCGAGCCCGCGGAACTGGGCCGTGACGTTCATCTCCACGACGAGCGCCTCGTCGACGCCCTCCAGGAACGCCGTCAGCTCCGCCTCGGGGAACGGCATCAGGTCGCTGACGCAGATCGCGCGCACCGAGTGGCCCGCCTCGTTGAGCCGGGCGGTCGCCTCCCGCACCGCACCCTGGCTCGAGCCCCAGGTGACGATACCGTACTCCGCGTCGTCCGGGCCGAAGTACGTCTGGTGTGAGGTTTCCGGATCGCTGTCGAGCTCCTCCCGGATCGACTCGATCTTTCGCATCCGCCGGTCCATCTGGAAGACCCGGTTGTCGGGGTCCTCCTCGATGTGGCCGTACGGCGAGTGTTCGTTGCCGGTGACGAGGAAGCGTCCGCCCTTCTGGCCCGGAACCGAGCGCGGGTTGACGCCGTTCTCGGGGTCGTACTGGAAGCGCTTGAACTTCCCCGCCTCGTCGTGGGGCATCTCCGCGAGCTCCTCTTCGTTGAGGACTGCCCCTGGATCGGAGTTCGGCTCGCGGTCGAAGAAGCTCTCGGGGACGTTCTGGTTCTCGCCGGAGAGCTTCTGGTCGATGACCACGATCGCCGGGACGTGGTAGTCGTACGCGAGCTCGAACGCCCGTCGCGTCTGGTCGTACGCCTCGGCGGGCGTGCCGGGGGCGAAGACCACCCGGCAGGAGTCGCCCTGACTCGAGTAGAGCACCGACTCCAGGTCGGCCTGTTCGGGTTTGGTCGGCAGACCGGTCGACGGCCCCGCGCGCATCGCCTCGATCAGCACGACGGGCGTTTCGGACATCTCGGCGAGACCGAGCGGCTCGCCCATCAGCGCGAAGCCGCCGCCGGAGGAGCCGGACATCGACTTCACGCCAGCGTGGCTCGCGCCGAGCGCGAGACAGGCCGCCGCAATCTCGTCTTCGACCTGTTCGGAGATCCCGCCCACGTCGGGCAGGTGCTGGGACATGATCGTGAAGACGTCCGTCCAGGGGGTCATCGGGTAGCCCGCGATGAACCGACAGCCCTCGTCGAGCGCGCCGTAGGCGACGCCGTTCGAGCCCGAGATGAGCACCTGGGTCTCGTCGTGGTCGCCCTCGGGGAGTTTCACGTCGTGGTCGACGTCGTACTCCTCGTCGATCATCTCGTAGGCCTCGTGGAGGATCGTGAGGTTCGGCTCCAGGATCCCCTCGCGCGAGCCCATCGCCTCCTTCATCAGGTCCTCGATCGGCTGCGTGTCCATCCCGATCAGCGCGGCGGTGATGCCGACGCCGGCGGTGTTCCGCATGACCTCGCGGCCGTGCTCTCTGGCCATGCTCCGGAGGTCGATGTCGAAGACGTGCCAGTCGTTCTCCGCTACCCGCTCCTCGAAGTCCGGGACCTCCGAGGCGTCGATCAGCCCGGAGTCGTAGAGGATGATCCCGCCCTCGCGGAGGTCGTCCAGGTTCTCCGAGAGCGGCTTGATCTCCTCGTTGCCGTAGAAGGCACCCTCCTTCGGGTTTCGCGCGAAGCTGTCGCCCAGCGCGAGCAGGAAGTTGTAGCCGTCGCCTCTGGAGGTGACCTCCTCGGGCTTCGCTCGGATCTCGACGTAGGTGTGACCGCCTCGGATCCGAGAGGGGTAGTGACGATGCGTAAATACGTGGAGCCCCGACCGCATCAGGGCCTTCGCGAAGTTCTGGCTGGTCGAGTCGATTCCGTCCCCGGAACCGCCCGCGATCCGCCAGATGA
>SKXI01000141.1 GCA_007128515.1 Halococcaceae archaeon
CGCGCCGGCCCTTCACGAACTTGATCGAGCCGACGACGAGGTGGCCACCGCCCTCGACGCCTGCCCCGGTCGTCTCCTCGACGAGTTCGGTGACCATGCGGGGGATGTCGAGGCGGACGCCGTCGCTTCGGAGCACCGCGAAGTCGGGGCCGACGCCGATCGTGATCACCGGGTCGTCGCCGGTCTCCTCGACGACGCGGTCGTGGACCGCGCCCGTGGTCGTCCCTGGCGCGGGATACGTAAAGCGGTGGGCGTGCTCCTCGACGTCGATCCGACAGAGGTGTGCGCCGTTCTCCAACCGGCTGCGCTCCGCGTGCGGCAACACCGCGTCGAGCTGGACGTCGACGTCGCGCCCCGCACGCTCGGCGAGGAACGAGACGAGCTCTCGGTGGCGGGCCTCGTCGTCGCAGTCGACGTTGAGCACGTCGGTGATCACGGGTTGCCCGGCGTTGTACTTCAGCCAGTGGGCGGCGTAGTCGAGCGCGTCGCTGATCTCGTGGACGTCCTCGGTCTCGTAGCCCGCCTCCCCCGCCAGCGCGAGGTAGTCGTCCATCGCGCTCGCGGACGAGCGATCGGAGACCCCCGCGACGGCGGGGACGTGGCCGAGCTCCTCCGTGACGGATGGATCGATCATCCGGGCGAGTTCGACACAGAGCATTCCCGTGGTGATACGGTAGTCCTCGCCGTGGAGGTATGGATTGACGTGGGCGGCGAGCAGCGGGTCGACCGCCTCCGGGTCCGGGTGGTGGTGGTCGATGGCGACGATCGGGATGTCGTAGTGAGACAGCGTGCGGTAGGCGGGGACGTCCTCCTCGGTCGAGCCGTTGTCGAGCATGAGGAGGAGCGGGAGCTTCTGTCCGTGGCGGGCACGATCGGCGAGCGAGTAGTTCAGGTCGCGAGTCGCGTCCTCCATCTCGTAGAACGGTGCCTTGCTCGGCGAGCGCTTGAGCAGGTGGCGCGTGGCGTCGTCGTCCTCGTGGACCTCGTCGATGAACCGACGGAGCGCGAGCGCGAGCGGCACCGCCGCGCACATCCCGTCGCCGTCGGCGTGGTGGCGCATCCGGATCGGCCGGCCCTCCAGCACCATCCGGCGAAGCAGCGTGGCGACCTCTCGGAGGTCCGAGAGCAGCGGTTCCATCGCCGGCCACTCGACGAGCGGGTCGACGTCGTGGGGGGTCGCACGCTCGTCGATCGCGGCGTCGAGGCGCGCTCTGATCTCCGCCTCGTCCTCGCCGGAGAGCGCCGTGATCGACTCGATCTCGACCTGCGTCGCGCCCTCTCGACGCTCGACGGTTCCGCTCGCGTGGACGACGTCGCCGACCGCTATCTCGGGGTGTGCTCGGACGCCCGCCGCCTCGAACGCGGCACACGGGACGATCCCCGTCGAATCGGCGATCTGGAAGATCGTCGGACCGCCGGTCTGTTTGATCTGGACGACCTCGCCCTCGATGTCGACCTCGTCGCCCGCTTCGAGGTCGTCCACGCCGGTGACCTCGTAGTCGTGATCGACGGCAACGACCGAGGCCTCGTCGAGGTCGACCCCCGCGGGCGAGAAGGCGACGTCACCGTTCTCTCGGATCTGATCGAGGGTGACGACGAACCGATCACCGACGGCGTAGCTCTCTTCGAGCGTCGACTCGTGGACGAGCCCGGAGACGTGATCGGAGAGGTCGACGAAGACGCCGTACTCGACGACGCCGTTGACCGTCCCGATGTACGCGAGATCCTCCTCGACGTCAGCGATCGTGCAGTCGGCCGCGAGATCGTGGACGACGAACTCGCCGTCCGGATCCGTGTGAGAAACCATTTCTGTGCGGATTTTGGGGGCCTCCCGTTTAACGGTTGTCAAACGAGGGGCGATGCCGCAAGGCTTAGCACCCAGAGTCGTCCAGTAAGGGTATGGGCCTGTTCCGGTCGCCGTTTCGCTCCCGCGAGGTGCTCGGCATCGCCGCCGACACCCTCGAGTTCGCCCTCCGGGCGTCGGAGGAGGCACACCCGAACGAGTACATGGGTCTGCTCCGCGGCGAGGACGCCCGCGACCTCGGCCTCGACCGGGACGGCCTCGTGATCACCGACGTGCTGTTCATTCCGGGTACCGAAACGAACCCGGTCAGCGCCACCGTGAAGAACAGCGCCATCCCGAACGACTCTCGAGAGGTCGGCTCGGTCCACTCACACCCCAACGGCGTGCTCCGTCCGAGCGACGCCGACCTGGCTACCTTCACCCGCGGCTCGGTCCACGTCATCATCGGGGCGCCGTACGGGAGAGACGACTGGAGGGCGTTCGACTCCGACGGCTACGAGACGAATCTCGACGTGCTCTCGGTCACCCTGCCCGAGGACGACGCCTTCTTCGACTTCGACCAGAACGACATCGACGAGGAGCTCAGACGCGAGGACCGCCCCCGATGGTGAGACGCGTCGTCGCCCAGGGTACCTTCGACCTGCTGCATCCCGGTCACGTCCACTACCTCGAAGACGCCGCCGCGATGGGCGACTTTCTGACAGTAATCGTCGCCAGACGGACGAACGTCACCCACAAACCCCAACCGATCGTCCCCGGTCCGCAGCGCCGCCGCATGATCGAAGCGCTGGAGGTCGTCGATGAGGCGATCCTCGGCCACGAGGAGGACATCTTCGTCCCGATCGAACGGATCGACCCCGACGTGATCGTCCTCGGCTACGACCAGCACCACGACGAGCGGATGATCGAGGGCGCTCTCAGGGAGCGCGGGATCGACTGCGAGCTCGCCCGGGCGTCGCCGATGGAGGGCGACGGCGAGCGGCTGCTCTCGACGGGCCAGATCATCGACCGGATCTGCGAGCGTCGGTGTTGAGCGAGGTGTAGAAACGGGACAGAGAGTTCTCCCCACGCCGGGCGCGCTCGATGACCGCTTCGTTTCTCACTTCGTAACGGAGACGTAACAGGTGGCGACCGACGTGATCCGAATCTCGAAAGAGGCGGAAGAACGACTCGAAGCCCGACAGCGTGAGAACGTGCGTTTCACCGACGTCGTGATCCGACTGACCGACCGCGACGACGACGTCGACCGGTTCATCGGGAAGTACGTGGATATCGACCTCGGAGCGGGCGTCGAAGCCGTCGACGAACGCGCCGACCGCGATCTCCGTGATTCCATAGAGGGTGTTCGTCGATAGCGGTTTCCTCGCCGACCTCTGACGCGGTCACGAGGAAGCAGTCGAGTTCTACGAGGCGAACGCCCACGCCGAGTTCAGTGCCTCGACGACCGTCGCCTACGAACTGTTCGGCGGGCCGGTCGAACGGGGTGCGGGCGACCTCGTAACCGAGTTACAGCACGACCCCGACTGGGTCGACTTCGTTCCGTTTTCGGTCGAAGACGCCGCCGAAACCGCCCGCATCGAGAACGAGCTCGTCGGACGCGGCGACCGGATCCGGGTCCCCGATACGACGATCGCTGCAGTGGCTCGCAGTCGAGGCGAACGGCTCGTCGCTACGGACGAACGCTTCGAGCGAGTGGCCGGTCTCGAGTACACGGAGTTCCGCTCGGAGTGAATCGTATCCTGTACCGACCGTCGCTCGGGGCGAGTCGTTCGGCGCGGAGAGCCGGACCGCGACCCGAGAACGCCCCGACGTTACAGATAGCCCTCGGTCGAGAGCCGGTCGACCGCCTCGCGCAGTCGCTCCTCGCTGTTCGCATACGAGAAGCGGGCGTAGCCGGGCGCGCCGAAGGCGCTTCCGGGAACCGTCGCGACGTGGGCCTCCGAGAGCGCGTTCTCACACCAGTTCTGGTCGTTCGGGTCCACGGGAACCATCAGGTAGAACGCACCCTGGGGTACCGAGACCGAGACGCCCCGGTCTTCCAGCAGGTCGATCACGAGCGCACGTCTCGCCTCGAACGCCTCGACCATCTCCGCGACCGAGTCGTCGGTGTTCCGGAGCGCCTCGACGCCCGCGTGCTGGACGAAGTTCGTCGCACACGAGACCGAGTGTGAGTGGAGTTTCCCCGCCTCCGAGACGAGCTCCTCCGGCGCGGCGAGGTAGCCCAGCCGCCAGCCGGTCATCGAGTAGGCCTTCGAGAAGCCGTTGATCGTGACCGTCCGCTCTCTCATACCCTCGAGCGAGGCGAGTGGGACCGCCTCGCGACCGTAGGTGATTCGCTCGTAGATCTCGTCGCTGATCATCGTCACGTCGTGGGAGACCGCGAGGTCGCGCACGCCCCGCAAGGCGGTCTCGGAGTAGACCGCTCCCGTCGGGTTGCTCGGCGAGTTCACCACCAGGAGAGCGGTCTCGTCGGTGATCACCGTCGAGAGCATGTCGAGGGCCGGTTCGAGCGCGAAGTCGTGACGCGCGAGATCGACCCTGGTCAGCTCGCCCCCGGCGAGTTTCGCCATCGCCTCGTAGGAGACCCACGCCGGATCCAGCAGGACGACCTCGTCGCCCTCGTCGATCAGCGTCTGGAAGGTCTCGTAGAGCGCCTGTTTCCCACCCGGCGTGACGATCACCTCCTCCGGGGCGTACGCTACCCCGTCGGCGGTGAGCTTCTCGGCGATCGCCTCGCGCAGTTCGGGGATCCCCTTCGAGGCCGTGTAGCCCGTGTGCCCCCCGTCCATCGCCCGCTTGCCCGCCTCGATGACGTTCTCGGGCGTGGGGAAGTCGGGCTCGCCGACGCTCAGGTCGACGACGTCCGCGCCGTCTGCTCTCAACTCCGAGGCGAGGCTGCTGATCGCGAGCGTCGCGCTCGGCTCTACCCGTCCGATCCGGTCTGCGAACTGGAAACTCATTGGTAGCTCTCCGCGAGGTCGATCGCGCTCTCGACCGCCGTCCCGGCGTTGCCGATCCGGGCGCGCGCCTGGTCGGGGTTCATCCCCGGACCCGTGATCCCGAGCGTGACGGGCGTGTCCCGCTCGAGGCTCACCTCCGTGAGGCCGGTCGCGGCCGCACGCGCGATCACCTGATCGTGGTCCGTCTCGCCGGTGACGATCGCCCCGATCACGGTGACGGCGTCGACGTCCTCCCTGCGAGCGAGCCTGTCTGCCGCGAGCGGCGTGTCGTACGCGCCGGGTACCGAAAGCGTCTCGGCGATCTCCGCCCCACCCGCCTCGGCGGCCTCGTGCGCTCTCTCCGCCATCTCCTCGGTGACGGAGGCGTTGAAGCGCGAGACGACGAGTCCGAGCGTGATCATAGGTGATGCTGGCCCGCCGGGGTCTAAGTCCTTGCCGTTCAGGAGGGGAAGGGTTTCAACCCCCCGGGGCCCTCTCCCGGTGATGAGGGCGGCGGGTCCCCGAACGGAGGAGAACCGACCGAGACCCCGGGAGTCGACCGACCGTCGACCCCTGTTCGCCCTGCTCGCGATCACCGGGTTCGCGCTCGTCGCTCGCCTCTGGGACCTCGGTAGCCGGACGGCTCACTGGGACGAGGCTCGCGTCGCCTACTGGACCGCCCGCTACGTCGAGACCGGCTTCTTCGAGTACCAGCCGATCATCCACGGCCCGTTCCTCCCGCAGGTAAACAGAGTCGTCTTCGCCGCGGTCGGTCCCTCCGATCTCGCTTCGCGTCTCGTCGTCGCCCTGATCGGGGGACTGCTCCCGCTCGCCGCCTGGCTCCTCCGCGACAGACTTCGAGACGCCGAACTCGTCGCCCTCGCCGCGCTGCTCGCGGCGAACCCGCTGTTGCTCTACTACTCCCGGTTCATGCGAAACGACGTCGTCCTCGCGGCGCTCGCGCTCCTCACCCTCGGCCTGTTCGTTCGCGCGTACGACACCGGCCGGGTCGGGTACTTCCACGCGGGTGTCCTCGCCCTCGCGATCGCCGTCTCGACGATGGGTAACGCGATCCTCTACCCGCTCTGCTGGGTCGGCGCGCTCGGCCTCCTCCTGGTCCACCGCTGGGTCTGGGCCTATCGGGACGGGAGCTCCCCGATCGCGGTGACCACCGCGCACGCGAAACGGATCGCTCGCGGACTCTCCGCCTGGGCGGGCCACCTCGCGCTCGGTGCAGTGACCTTCGTTCTCGTCACGATCTGGTTCTACGCCCCTCGGGCAGGGAGCGAGGGCGAGGTCGGAATCGACCGTCTGGCGGCGGACCCGACCCTGCTCCCGGACGTGCTCGCCGCGGCCACTACGGAGAGCCTGGATGCGATGGTCTCGCTCTGGATCACCGGCGACATGCAGGACGAGCCGCCGTACGCCGACGCGCTCGCCTTCTTCCTCGAAACCACGTGGGAGGGGGCGTTCGTCGTCTGCGCGCTCGCCGTCGTCGGGATCGCCGTCGAGTTTCGTCGTGGAACCCCCCGGGACCTCGTCGCATTGACCACCTACTGGGGACTCGTGAGTGTTCCGGGCTACCCCCTCGCGATGGACATCCTCTCGCCGTGGACCCCGGTTCACGCGATCGTCCCGCTCTGTGTCCCCGCCGCGGTCGGCGGCGCGTGGCTCTACCGACTCGGCCGTGACTCGCTCACCGCCGGGAACCGAACGACTGCAGCGGTCGCCGGACTCGTCCTCCTCCTCTGCGGTGCACAGATCGGGACCGTCGCCGCGACGAGCGTCTACGCGAACGACCAGGACCGGGAGAACCCGCTCGTCCAGTACGCACAGCCGGCCGGCGAGATAGGGGATCGCGTCGGGGCGATGGATCGCGCGGTCGAACGAGGCGAGGGCGACCCCGCACTCGTCTACTACGGCGAGGATCTCGTACTGGAGGACGAACGCGCGGCGAGCGTGAAACCGATCGACGACCCGACGGCAGGGAACTGGTACCACCGGCTCCCGATGCCGTGGTACGCAGCGGTGGTCGGGATCGGTCCCGAACGAACGGCGAGCGCCGAGGGTCCCGAGCAACTGGACGACCTGCTCGGGCACGAGCCCGCGGTCGTGATCGCGCCGACGAGCGAGCGCGAGGTACTGGACGACCGACTCGCCGACTACGACTCCGCCACCTTCGAGACGCGGCTCTGGGCGAGCGAGGGACGGTCCTACTCGGCGGTCGTGATCTACGTCTCGGAGCCGGACTCGGAGTCCGTCTCGGAGCCGGACCCGGAGTCCGTCCCGGCGTCCGACTGAGAGGACTCGACACGCTCGATCGGCCGACCGCTGTCCTCGCGTGCGCGGATCCCGCGGTCCCAGTCGGCGAAGACGCCGTACTCGGTCATCGTCTCCATCCCCGCGATCGCCGCCCGGAGGTTGATGCCGATCAACGGGATGTCAGCGACGGTCACGACCACGTCCGCCTGGAGGATCACGCCCTCGGTCAGCAGGACGTCGAGGACGTCGACGATCGCGTGATCGCGTTCCCTCGTCGGCTCCATCAGCCCTCACCCCCGATCGTCGGTGCGTGCGTGTACGGCGGCCACGGGCCGGTGTAACTGACCGAGAGGTGATCCTGGGCTGCGAACTCCTCCAGCACGGCGCCGATCGCCCCTTCACGCTCCTCGTCGGCGAGGACGCTCACCCGAACGACCGGGTCGACACCCTCCCCTCCGACACCGTCTGCGGCGTCGACGACCGATGGGCGTCTATCGAGCACCGCCACCTCGTGGGCGTGTTCCTCGAGTCGATCGAGGAGCCGATCCGAGAGCGCGTCCCGACGCTCCGTCACCTTCGAGGAGAGCTGTCGTTCGTACTGCTTTCCGAGCAGGTGTGCGGTCCCCTCGTTCGCCTCGTCGATCCGATCGGAGAGCGCGCGCAGTTCGTCGTCCTCCGCGACCTCGGCACGGACCTGCGTCTCGTCCCACTGGAGGTCGATCCGGTACTCCCACCGACCCGACAGCGAGTCGAGCGC
>SKXI01000410.1 GCA_007128515.1 Halococcaceae archaeon
GAACGCCTTCCTCCGCTGTCGCGACGGCCGGACGGTGTGCGTCGACGTGGCCTGGGCGACCAACCGGACCGACAGCGACGAGTTCGTCGTTCGTGGAACCCACTCCGGCGCGAGCTTCTCGATGGTCGGCGACGAGGTCTCGTTCTACGACGCCGACCCGACGAACCCGGAGGAGCCGCTCCCGACGGTCACCGTCGAGACCGGCGGGGAACCGAGCCACCGTACCGAACAGGCGTACTTCTTCGACTGTATCGCCGAGGGACGAGAGCCCGAGCGGAACACGGCAGGCAGGGACTCGCCGTCCAGCGGATCATCGACGCCGTCTACACCTCCTCGGTCCGCGGACGGGCGGTTCGTCTCGACGAGACTGCTACCCAGAGGAGCGACGCACGAGCGGTCGTCACCGACGGCGGGACGCCCGACTGAACGCTCTTCAGGACGGGCCGCCGCTTCTCATAGGGATCATCGTAGCCAACCGGATCTCTCGGGTGCACACGTCACCGGTGTCGTTCCATTCGCGATCGAGGAGCTGTGAACTCCTCCGATGATCCCTATCAGACGTCGAGCGCGTACCCCGCGAGCACGACGATCACCCCACAGCAGGCGAACAGCGCGAGCCCCGGTGCGAACGAGCCGGTGAGGTCGTTGAGGACGCCGACGATCACGGGTCCGAGGAAGCCGCCGATTTCGCCGACGGCGAAGACGAGTCCGACTGCGGTGCCGGTGAGTCGCGGGCCGATCCCCTCTAGTTCCACGGGGAGCGCCCGGACGAGTGGCGAGAGCCCACCGACACCGAGGCCGATCAGTGCAACGGGGAGGATGGCGAGCCAGCCTCCTCCTACCAGCACGAGGAGACCGAGCGGGCCGAGGACACAGCAGACGCCGGCGCCGATCACGGTCTCGCGTCTGCGGTCGTGGCGGTCGGCGAGCGGCGGGATCGCGAGGACGCCCGCGATCTGGGCGACGACGAGCAGGCTCGCGATCGTCCCGGCGACGGCCGGCGAACTCCCGCCGGCTTCGAGGATCGTCACGAGCCAGCCCTGCAGTCCGTGGAGCGTGAAGAGGTACATCGTTCCGATCGCGACGAGCAGCCACATCGCGCGGCTCCCGATCACCGCGCCGAGGTCGTCGCGGAACGATCGCCCCTTCCCGTTCGGTTCGGCCCTCGCCTCGGCTGTCCCGTTCGCCCGCGCGACGACCACGGCCACCGCCCAGAGACAGGCGTAGGCGAGCACGACGAGCCCGCTGGCGAGGAAGAGCGGCCGCCACCCTCCCAGAATCGGTCCGATCACCGGCCGACCGAGTCCGAACGCGGCGGCGGTTCCGAGGTACGAGGGGACGAGGTAGACCGTGGCCGCAGTCCCAACCCGCTCGGCGGGAAAGAGGTCCGCCGCGAGCTTCGGGAGCCCGAAGGTGACCCCGGTGCCGCCGACGCCGATCAGCATCGTCGCGAGCAGCAGCGAGGGGAAGTCCCCGGCGACCGCACGGAGGAGCTGTGCCCCTCCGACGATCACGAGCGCGACGGCGAGCGCGATGCGGGGGCCGATCCGGTCGACGAGGTAGCCGCTCGCCAGCCCGAGCGGGACGTAGACGAGCGGGATCGCGCCGACGACGACGCCCGCCTCGGTACCGGAGAGCCCGAGGTCGTCGATCACGGGCGCGAGGTACGCCGGGAGCGAGAACCAGACGAACATCAGACAGAGATAGCCCCCGCCGCCGAGCGCGACCAACGCGTATCGGCCGAGCGTGTCGCGGTCCGTCTCGACGGCGGTCATCGGATCGGGTTCGGCACGGGGGGAGAATACGGTTCCCCTCTCGGCCGTCCGGACTCACCGATAGGGTTTTCGAGGAATGCGGGGTAGGGCGGGTATGAACAGGCTGGTCCGTGCGGCCGTCGCTGGTACCGCCGCGACGGCGGTGATGATGCTGCTCTTTCTCTTTCTCGCGACACAGACGCGTCTCACCCTCGACGTCCCCGCGATAATCGCCCGGTTCGTCGGCGTTCCCGACCAGTTCGCCGTCGGGATGGCGATCTTCACGCTCGCGGGAGTGATCGCCTGGCCGGTGCTTTTCGTCGCGCTCTCGCCGTACATCGGGCGACTGCTCCGGACCGACGACCTCCCCGTACAGGCCGTCGCCTTCGCGGTCGTCCTCTGGATCGCGTTCGTCCTCCTGGGTCAGCCCGCGGACCTCGGCGTACAGTTCCTCTTCATCTACCTCTTCTTCACCTTCCTCGCGCACCTCGCCTACGGCTTCACCCTCGGGGTTGTCTACGAACACTTCGGCGAGGAGCCCCCGGTGACGACAGCCTCGCCCTCGTCGGAGTCCTGATCAGCCCTCTCGTTCCTGGGAGAGCGCGACTGCGTCCACAGCCCCTCGCTCCTCCAGGCGCTCTTCGAACCACTCCCACTCCCGGGTGAAGAAGCCGTACTCCTTCAGGTTCCAGGGGTCGCCGCCGACCGTCGGGCCCGTCCTGTAGGACTGGACCATGTTCCAGCCCCAGACGACCTGCCCGATCGCGATGACGAACGCCCCGAGTGTGGCGACGACCTGGAGCGGGACGAACTCGGCGGGGTACTCGGCGTAGCGTCTCGGAAGGCCGAGCGCCCCGATGAGCAACAGCGCGTGGAAGGTGACGAGCACGCCGACCGTGCTCGTCCAGAAGTGGATCCGCGCGAGGCGCGTGTCGTACATCCGCCCCGTCACGAGCGGATACCAGTAGTAGACGCCCGCGAACATCGCGAACGGGATGAAGCCGGTGATGATCAGGTGGAAGTGGCCGACGACGTAGTACGTCGCGTGGTACTGGAGGTTGATCGGGATCGACCCGAGGAACACCCCCGTCACGCCGCCGACGATGAACGTCGCGATCGCACCGATACAGAACAGCATCGGTGCCTCCAGACGGATCCGGCCCTGCCACATCGTCGTCATCCAGTTGAACACCTTCACCGCCGACGGGACCGCGATGGCGATGGTGACTGCCATGAACGCACCCCGAATGCGCGGGTCGATCCCCGTGGTGAACATGTGGTGGGCCCAGACGCCGAAACTGAGCACTGCGATGGCGAGCGTGGAGTAGACGATGAACCTGAAGCCGAACAGCTTGCGGCCCGCGAACTGTGGGAGGATGAAGCTGATCAGCCCCATCGGTGGTAACACGACGATGTAGACCTCGGGATGGCCGAAGAACCAGAAGAGGTGCTGGTAGAGGATCGGCCCGCCGCCCTCGACCGTGAAGAACTGTGTGCCGAGGTTCCTGTCCGCGAGCAGCATGAGGAGGACGGTGCCGAGCATCGGGAAGGCGAAGAGGACGATCCCCGCCTGCGCGAGGAAGGTCCACGAGAGGATGTCCAGCCGGTTCCAGTCGAGGTCCGGCGCGCGTTCGGTGAAGAGGGTGGCGATGACGTTGATCGCGCCCATCACGGTCGCGATACCCGAGAGGTGGAGTCCGAGCAGGACGAGGTCGAGGTGTGGGCTCAGCATCTCGGCGGACATCGGTGGGTACATCGTCCAGCCGGCCTCCATCGGGGAGATGGCGTAGAGCGGCTCCGCGAGCGCCGGATCGACGAGCGCGACGACGTGTGCGGGCATGTCGGTGAGCATGTCCGCGCGGATGAGCGCGAACGAGATCGGCAGCAGCCAGAACGCGATGGCGTTGACGCGGGGAAAGGCCATGTCGTCCGCGCCGATCAGGAGCGGGAGGAAGTAGTTCACGAAGCCGAAGATCGCCGGGGTGGCGAAGAGAAAGAGCATCGTGATGCCGTGCATCGTAAAGAGCGCGTTGTACGTCTCGATGGTGAACGCGTCGGCCTCGGGGGTGAGCAGTTCGGTCCGGAGCATGATCGCGTCGGTGCCGCCCCAGAAGAAGGCGGCTCCGGCGACGGCGAAGTACATGAGCCCGATGTCCTTGTGGTCGACCGTCGTCAGCCAGCGGAGCACGCCGGGCGGCTTCGCCCGCTCGAGTCCGTCTCCGTCGGCGTAGCCGCCGTCCGGGCGGACCGGTCGCTCTGCTGATCCGTTCTCGGGCGGCGCGGAGACCCGTTCGAGGCGCAACGAGAGCCCGAACAGCCCACAGAGCGCGAGCGCCCCGACGAGGACGCCGAGGAGCAGGTCAACGAACACCGCTTCCCTCCGGGGACCGGACGATGCTCGCAACCCGACCGGACGACTGGACAACGTTCACACACCCCGTGCACCGACGAGCGTAATCAGCGTTTGCCCGGATCGGTTCCCCGTGTGACTGACGGGCGACTCGTAGGGATCATCGTAGAAACTCATCGTTCCTCGACCCCGAATCGAACGACACCGGTGGTGTGTACGCCTGAGAGATACGACTGGCTACGATGATCCCTATCAGTAGCCCAGGTCCAGTACCCTGTTGGTGACGAGCGCACAGAGAACCATCGAGAGGAAGGCGACGAGCATCCCGAAGGAGACGGCCCAGCCGAACGTGTCGGCGACGAGGCCGACGCCGACCGACCCGAGCGAGCCGATCACCATGTAGACGGTCCGAACCAGCCCGAAGCCGGCGCTCCGTTCGGCATCCGAGAGGTGGTCCATGAACCGCGGGAGCACCGCTGCGGACCAGCTCAGTCCGGTGCCGACGAGGAGGACGGCGAGCGCCATCGAGGGGAGTCCGCTACCCAGGACGAACAGCGAGAAGCCGACGATACCGGCGACCATACAGCCTGCGGCGGTGCGGTCGCGGCCGATCCGGTCGGAGAGCGCGCCGACACCGACCTGCACCACTCCCTGGACGACGAAGTACGCGGAGAAGACGACCCCCGCGAGCGTCGGGGAGCCGCCCCTGTGTTCGATCACGAACGTCGGGAGGAAGGAGGCGGTGCCCTGCCAGACGAACGCACAGAGCACGGAGAGGCAGACGGTGAACGCGATCGACGGTCGGGAGAGCAGCTCCCGGACCGGTCCGACCTGGACGCGTTCGCGCATCGGCTGCTCCGGTCTCCGTGGTTCGGTCGGCTCGACCTTCCAGGCGAAGAGGGCCGCGGCGGGGATCGCGACGAGTGCGCCGAGTGCGACCGCGGGTCGCCAGCCGTACTGGACGCCGACCCAGGCGGCGGCGACCGGTGCGAGCAGACCCGCAGCCGGTGCGCCGCCGTTGTGCAGCCCGATCGCGGTCCCGATATCGCGATACGTGCGGGTGAGCAGCGTCGTTCCGACGCTGTAATGGAGGCCGGCGAGCCCGCCGAGGCAGATCGAGACGAGCAGGAACGCGGGGTAGTTCGGGGAGAGCGCGAGCAAGAGGCTCGTCACCGCGGTGCCCCAGACCGCGACGAGGATCACGAGGCGCTCGCCGTACCTGTCGGCGAGGATCCCGCTGGGGAACTGCGAGAGCGCGTAGGCCATCCACAGCCCCGTGAGCGCGAGGCCGACGACCGTGTTCGACACCTCGAACTCCGCGACGATCGCCGGCACGACGGGACTGATGACGAGGCGTGCGACCATCGTCGCGAAGAAGGCGACCGTACAGAGCGCGAGGACGGTCTCTCGGTATCGCCAGCGCATCGAGTGTGGATCACCGACCGGTCGTCGGACCGATTCTACCGCCACCGAGTCCGGTCCCGGGCATGAGGGTGTCGATCCCGGGACCGTCCGAGGTGCGTGCGGGCCGACCGAACCTGACGAAACAGTTATTATTCTGTAGCGTATAGTTCGGGCGCGGCCGGTTCGATCGAACGAAACCGTGGTCGTGCCGTGGGTCCGGTGACACAGGCGTCGTCCCCGGACCACCGTTCACCCGCACTCCGGATCCCGAGTCGATACCCATCGACAGGGGAGGACCGACCCATCGACGGGGGAGGACCGGTTTTTGAACCCGCCCCGCTCACCCGGGCGCTCGTATATCTGATATCGTATAGTATAGCTAGAGAACGGGCCGAAACGCACTCCCCTCTACCGATTACTGCTCCCGCAAGGTATTTATGAAAGTATACACGAAACCGTGTACGACGAAAATGCATAACGTATCAGATGTGTTTGTCGGAGGATACGAAAATGGGAGATATCTGGATCACTGCGACCTGTCTCGACTGTGACGAGTTCGACGAGGGTGTCGAGTGGTATGCCTACGACACGCTCGAACGGCTCCGTCTCCACCACGAGGCAGAGAGCGGTCATACGGTCGTCGTCAACGCGTTCGAGGAGTCGAAACTGATCGAACGCGGGGGAACGATGGACTGGTTCCTCGATCGGTACGAGGACACGGCCGAGTGGGTCTGTCCGGACTGTGGGCGGACCGCGACCCCCGCCGACCCGATCCGGCGCTGCCCCGAGTGTGACGAACCCTGGTACGAGACCGTCCCGTAACTCACCGATCGCGAACCCGCATCTCGATCAGCTCCTTCGGGTGGAGGGTGAGCGACGCCCTGAGGTCGAACCCGACGTCGTCGAGCGGCTCCAGACGGTACTCGCTCGCGACGGTCGCGAGGATCACCTTCGCCTCCATCAGCGAGAGCTGTCGCCCGATACAGCTCCGGGAGCCGGCGCCGAACGGGAAGAAGGAGAACCGGTGGCGCTCGGCCCTCCGCTCGGGGTCCCACCGATCGGGATCGAAGGTCTCCGGATCGTCGAACCACCGCGGGTCCCGGTGGATCGCCCACTGGGGGAGCATCAGCATCGCCCCCTCCTCGATCTCGTAGCCCGCGAGCGTCACGTCGCGGTTCGCCTGCCGGAACATGGTGTACACCGGGGGATAGAGCCGCATCGCCTCGTTCAGGACCCAGCCGGTGTACTCGAGATTCCGGAGCTCTCGGGCCGTCTCCGGTGGCTCGCCGCCGAGGACCGACTCGAACTCCTCTCGGAGCCGCTCTTCGACGTGGGGGTGGGTCCCGACGAGCCACCAGGCGTAGGTGAGCGTCAGCGCGGTCGTGTCGTGGCCGGCGAGCAGCATCGTCATCAGCTCGTCGCGCACCTGCGTGTCGTCGATCAGGCCCTCCTCCCTCGCCCGGACGAGGATCGAGAGCAGGTCACCACCCTCGGGGTTCGACCCACGCTCCGAGACCACGTCCTCGAGGACGCCCTCGAGCACGTCGATCGACGCACGATACGCCCGGTTGCCCGACGTCGGCAGCCAGTCGGGGAGGAGGAAACGGATCGGGTCCGGCTCGAAGCGCTTTCCGAGCGGTTCGAGGTTCTCCTGGACGCGTCTGACCCGCTCGCGGCCGAGGTCGTCGCCGAACATCGCGTCGGTGATGATCGCGACGGTCACACGGGCCATCTCCGGCTCGATCGCGATCCGGTTGCCGTCGCCCCACCGCTCGGTCATCGCCTGAGTGTGTCCGACCATCGTCGGGACGAGCGAGGCGAGACGGTCGGTCCGGAACGCCGGGCTCGAGAGCTCGCGCATCCGGCGCCAGAGCTCCCCCTCGCTCAGTATCAGCCCGCTCCCGAGCAGTTCGCCGAGCGCGTCCGTCTGGAACTCGGGTTTGCGGTAGTCGCCCTCCTCGGTGAGCAACACCCGTTCGACGTCCGCGGGGTTCGTGAGCATGTACGTCCACTCACGACCGAGTTCGAACCGGGCGATGTCGCCGTAGGCATCGCGCACCGCGTCCATGAACCGGAACGGGTCGCGTGCGTAGTGGCCGGTCGCACCCATGACCGGGACTCCCTTCGGTCCCGGCGGTCTGACTGCCATACCAGTCAGTAGGGACCGACGAACAAAACGGTTCGGCGAGAACGAGGTGCTCCTCGTCCGCGGGGGTTCGTGCGTCGGCCTCGC
>SKXI01000058.1 GCA_007128515.1 Halococcaceae archaeon
GTGATGAGCACGATGCTCATCCCCGTCTCGGCCTGCAGGTCCCGGAGCAGGTTGAGGATCTGTGCCTGGATGGTGACGTCGAGCGCCGTCGTCGGTTCGTCCGCGATCAGCACGTCGGGTTCGCCGGCGAGCGCCTGCGCGATCATCGCCCGCTGGAGCATCCCGCCCGAGAACTGGTGGGGGTACTCCTCGGCTCGCGCGGCCGGGTCGGGAATGCCGACCTGTTCGAGCAGCGTCACCGCGCGCTCGTGGCTCCCGTCGGTGACGTACTCGTTGGAGGGGTACACGAGCGAGCTCAGGTAGGAGGCGAGGCCGTAGCCCTGGGTCCGCGAGCGGGTCGACCGGGGGTTCGCCCGGGCCCTGCGCTGGACCTCGACCGCCTCCGCGATCTGCTCTCCCACCGTTATCGAGGGGTTGAAACTGCTCATCGGGTCCTGGAAGATCATGCTGAACGCCGATCCCCGCAGCGCCCGGCGCTCGCCTTTCGAGAGCCGCAGCAGGTCGACGAACCCGCCGTCGACCGCCTCCGGTCGTTTCGAGCCCATCTCCTCGGCCAGCGCCTCGTTCCGGTACCAGAGCTCTCCCTCCACCACCCGCCCGGGCGACTCCACGAGGTCGAGCACCGAGAGCGCGGTAACGCTCTTGCCGCTGCCCGACTCGCCGACGATACCGAAGATCTCGCCCGCACGCACGTCGAAGCTCACCGATTCGACCGCGTTCACCTGCCCCTCGTCCGTGAAGAAGCGGGTGGTGAGGTCCCTGACCCTGAGGACGTCGCGTTCAGGCACCGCCACCACCCCCCGCACCCTCCAGCCCCGGATCGAGGGCGTCGCGAAGCCAGTCCCCGAGGAGGTTGATGCTGACGACGCTCACGACGATCGCGAGCCCGGGCATGCTCGCGATCCACCAGGAGGTGGCGAGTCGGTCACGGCCCTGTGCGATGTCGAAGCCCCACGAGAGCGTCGTCCCCGAGAAGCCGAGAAACGAGAGCGAACTCTCGAGGAGGATGATCGCGGCGACCTGGATCGTCGCGAGCACGAGGATCGGCGTGACGCTGTTGGGCAGGACGTGCTTTCGGATGATGTAGCTGTCGCTCGCGCCGATCGAGCGGGCGGCTTTGACGTACTCCTCGCCGCGGACCGAAAGCGCCTCGCCCCGGGCGATCCGGGCGAACCAGACCCAGTTGACCAGCGCGACGACGAGGGTGACGGTCCCGGGGAAGACGAACCGTTCGGGCCGATCGGCGACGAGGCCGAGCTCGACCCAGGGGTCGGGAACGAGCAGGCGGCCGGAGCCGAACATCGCGATGAGCGCGATGGCGAGGACGAGCGCCGGGAACGCGAGCATGATGTCCGCGAAACGCATCAGGCCGTCGTCGACCTTCCCGCCGTAGTAGCCCGCGACCATCCCGACGCTCACGCCGGAGACCGCGGCGAGCGCCGTCCCGATGATCCCGACGAGCAGCGAGGTCCGCGCGCCGTAGATCACCCGCGAGAGCATGTCCCGGCCGAGCGCGTCGGTCCCCATCGGGTGGGCGGTCGTCCCCGCGACCTCCTCCTCGACGCGGGTCATCTCGCCGTCGACCATCGCCGTCGTCTCGGTCGTCGTCGAGACGCCGAGCGGCGGGAGGTTCGATCCGGCGAGCTCCTGTGTCGTCGGGTCGTACGGCGCGATGAAGGGCGCGAAGAGCGCGACGAGGAAGATGAGGACGGCCGTCACGAGCGCGACCTTCGCCATCAGGCTGTGTCTCAGCTCGCGTTTGAGGTTCCGTTTCGTTCTGTCCGTGAGCATCAGTCGTAGATCACCTGCGGGTTGATCGTCGCGTACAGTACGTCGACGGCCGTGTTCACGATCACGAACCCGGCGCCGATGACGATCAACGAGCCCTGGATGATCGTCCAGTCACGGCTCGTGATCGCGTTGATCACGAGCGTCCCCAGCCCCGGCCAGGAGAAGACGAACTCCGTGATCACCGCCCCGCCGATCAGCGTCCCCAACTGTAACCCGAGGATCGTCACGATCGGGATCAGCGTGTTCCGCAGCACGTGTTTGTACCGGACCAGGGTCTCGGGCAGCCCCTTCGCGCGCGTCGCCCGCACGTAGGACTTCCCGAGTTCGTCGAGCATTCCGCTTCGCGTGAGCCGGACGATCAGCGCCGTGAAGTAGGTCCCGAGGGTGAGCGCCGGCAGGATCATGTGCGCGAGCCAGGTCCGGACCCCCGACACCTCGAGCTGGAAGACGAGCAGTTCGAGCGCGGGGAGCAGCCCGATCGGCCGCCTGCTCGTCGGTAGGAGTCCGAGGTTCACCGAGACGATCAGGATGAGCATGATTCCCAGCCAGAAGTTCGGCGTGCTGATGCCGACGAGCGAGAACGAGGTCGCCGCGTAGTCGGCGGGCTTGTGCCGTCGCGTCGCGCTGATCACGCCGAGCGGGATCGAGAAGACGAGCGCGACGAGCGTCGCCGCCACCGCGAGTTCGATCGTCGCGGGCAGCCTGGCGAAGACGCGGACCGCGGCTGGCGTCCCCGAGATGTACGAGTAGCCCATATCGCCCTGGAGCAGGCCGAAGAGGTAGTCGAAGTACTGGACGTAGATCGGCTGGTCGAGGCCGAGCTCCTGGGCGATCCGTGCCCGGAGCTCTGGCGATGCGTCGAGCGGGGCGACCGCGTCGACCGGGCTTCCCGGCGTGACGAACCGGAGGAGGAAGACGACGGTGATGACGCCCCAGATGACGAACAGCCCCTGGAGCACTCGGCGGAGGACGAACCGTACTAGCGACATTCAGTATATCTCGGTTGTAGTTCGCACGCGATGTTACTGCAGACCCATCTCCCTCGCGAGGATGTGTTCGTCCTGTCTCGCCTCCCAGTCGAGCCGGTCGCTGATGCCGTAGACGCTGTACTGGCGGTTGAGGAAGATCCACGGCGCCTGTTCGTTGAGGTACTCGTTGGTCTCCTGGAGGGTCCCCTCTCGCGTCTCCTCGTCCGGCTCGTTCTGTGCCTCCTCGATCAGGCCGTAGACCTCCTCGTCGACGAACGCCTGGGTCGCCGTCCCCTCGCCGAACCAGGGGATGATCGTCTGGCTCGCGTCGAAGGTGGTGTTGCCCCAGCCGATCATGAAGAACTCGGGGGAGGTGTCGAGGTCGCCGTCGAGGATCTCGTCGGCGAGACTGGAGAACTCGCGCTGTTCGAGGTCACAGCTGACGTTCGGGAGGTCGTCGATGTAGCCCGACACCGCCTGTGCGATCTCGATGTCGCCCAGGTACCGACCCGCCGGCGCGTGGAGTTCGATCTCCGCACCCGAGTAGCCGCTCTCGTCGACCAGCTCCTCGGCCATCTCCGGGTCGTACGGATACGGCTCGATCTCCTCGTTGTAGCCGGTGTAGCCCTCGAGCGTCGGCTGCCCGGTCGCGTCGCCGAAGCCCGCGAGGATCTCGTCGATGATCGTCTCCAGGTCGATCGCGTAGTTCATCGCCTGCCGGAACTCGACCGAGTCGAACGGCTCGACGTTGTTCCGCATCGGCATGAACAGCACGCGCGTGCTCGGGACCGCTTCGATCGTCGTCCCGTCCTCGTCCTCGACGCGCGGGGCGTCCTGTGGGGGCACGCTCTCGACCACGTCGCTCTCGCCGGCGAGCAGGCTGTTCACCCGCGTGCTCGACTCCGAGGCCGAGTCGTAGACGACCTCCTCGACCTCGACCTCGTCGCCCCAGTAGTCGTCGTAGACGACGAACCGGGCGAACTCGTCCTCAGTGAACTCGTCTAGCTGGTACGGCCCGGTCCCGTTGATGTCCTGGCCGACCTCGTCGCCCATCTCCTCGGTCCACGACTCCTGCATCACCTGGCAGTACGACGCGAAGTTGTTGAACACCATCGGGTTCACGCCGTCGGAGGTGACGACCAGGGCGTCGTCGCCGTCGGGTTCGGCGTCCACGACGCCCGCGAGCTGGTCGGCCTGGGGGCTCACGATGCCGACGTCCTCGTCGACGACCCGGAGGATGCTGTAGGCGACGTCCTCCATCGTCAGCTCGTCGCCGTTGTGGAACGTGACGCCGTCCCTGAACTCGAAACGTACCTCGCCCTCCTCCTCGTCGATGTACTCCCAGTCGGTCGCGAGCCCCTCACGGATCGTCCCGTCGGGTTCGCGGTCGAGCAGCCCCTCGTACGCCTGGAGGATCACGTTGTCCGTCGGCGTCTCCCGGTGGTCCTGTGGGTCGAGCGTCGACGCGAACTGCCCCTGGGTGATCGTCACCGAGGTGTCGTCGTCGTCGGTCTCGACGTCGTCGTCGGCCTCGTCGACGTCGTCGGTCTCGACGTCGTCCGCGTCCGCGTCGTCGTCGGGGTCCTCGGGGTCGTCCGGGTCCTCGCCCTCGAGACAGCCGGCCAGCATCGCGCTCGCCGTCGCGGCTCCCGCGAACCGGAGATACGTCCGTCGACCGACCGCCCGACCGCGTCGTTCTGGTGCCATGAATTCATCTCACAAAGCAGGAGGATATAGCTTTCGACTAACTGTCCGCAGAGGCAGTGACGAACCGATCTCCGGCTGTTTCGGTGGTTCGCGTTCGGTCTCCTCGATTGACGTGAAACTTATATTTCTGGGACGGTATGTGATACCATGGCCACCTATGGCCGTCGGTCCCTCCGTGATCGCTTCGACCTCGCATCGACCCCGCACATCGCCCACCCGCCGCGGACCCACCACCGCGACTTCTACGTCGCGACGGACGGCTCGTTCCGGTGCGCCACGGGCGAGGCGGGCCTCGGTGTCGTGATCGAGACCAGGGACGGGGCGCGTGTCGCCCGGCGCGCGCTCTCGACTGACGCCCCGGACAACAACGTCGCCGAGTATCGGGCGCTCCACCTCGGCCTCGACGTCCTCGCCGCACACGCGTCACCCTCGGCCCGTGTCGGCGTCCTCCTGGACCACGACCAGCTCGCGAGCAACGTCAACCTGGCGTCGCTCACGCGGGGTCAGCCCGACTGGGAGGCGCTCTCCGAACTCCGCGTCCCGCCCGCGAGTCGGTCCTACTGGCGAGCGATCCGCGCCCGCCTCGACTCGTTCGGCGAGCTCCGCGCGGCCGTCCTGGACGGCGGCGAGAACCCCGCCCACCCGCTCGCGAACACGCCCGAACGGTACGACCACGTCAACCGCGAGCCGGTTCGCCCCGCGTCGGCGCCCTCGGTGGCGGTCCCGCCGCCGTCGCGTGCCGACCGCCACGCGGCCGGTCACGCCGACGACTGATAGGTCGACGGCCGCTCCAGCACGGCTTCGCCAACCCGAACCGTCTCGGTGGGCCACCCGCCCGTCGCCGTGAGTACCTCGAAGCCCTCCTCGCTGACCAGCACCGTGTCCTCGCTCTTCGCCCCCCGGACCGTCGGGTTCCAGGCGTAGGCCATCGGGAGGGCGACTCGCTCCGCACTCGCCGGCGTCGCGATCCACTCCCTCCCCGAGAACCCGGCGGCGCCACCCTGGTGGTGATGACGCCACTCGTCGGGCCAGCCCACCTCTACGTAGGCGTCCTGGATCGCTTCGAACACCTCGCTCGCGACGCCCCCAGAGCGGCCGACCCTCCGGGTGGCCGCCAGCGCCGCCGACTCTACTTCCATCGCCGCGCGGTGTCTCGGCGCGAGCCACTCCGGCGGATCGAACGCGACGGTTCGGGTGAGGCTCGCGAACAGCCCCTCGCGCTCGGCCGTCACCGAGACCAGCGCGTAGTCGCCCACCTCCACGTCGGTCGGGGTGTAGTGGCGGTATCGCGGTGCGCGGTGGCTCCCGCCCACGAGGGCGACCGGCGAGTCGATGTCGGCGGCAGAGAGCCTCCCTCGGAGCGACGCTGCGACGGCTCGTTCGGTCGTCTCGGGTCCGATCTCCCGACAGACGCCTTCGACCGCTGCCGCCGCGTCCCGGCCGAGCGAGCGGTACGCCTCGACGTCCCGATCGCTCAGTGGCTGGCGGAGCGGCGAGGCGTCGATCCGGTCCATCCCACCTACGTCGAAGTCGGCCGCCGCCGGCGTCGGGGATCGATCCCTCACCGCCTCCGCGAGGCTGGTCTCGTACCAGGGGAACTCCGTGACCGGCGTCCCCTCGGGGAGCTCTTCGTCCCTGAGTCGTTGCGCCTCGATCGTGTTCGTCACCACCTCCACTCCCTCCCCGGTGTAGCCGGCCGCGGCGACGCCGACCTCTTCCCCACGGCTGACGACGTTGTTCCCCCGGGTGAGCCACGCGAAGCTCGCCGGTCGGGCGAACCAGACGGCCTCCAGACCCCGTTCGTCGAGATACCGATCGAGGCGTCTCTCTCTCATGCCGACCCTGACACCCGAACCACCACAAACCTGCCGGACGGTCGGACAGAGCTAAGTGCGCACCACCCCGAGGTCCATCCATGCGACAGAGGGGACGGTCCTACCGGGGTGATCGGCCGTGAGCGGCCGGCTCCGCTCGCTGTTGCTCGCCACGACGGCGACGACCTACGCGCTGATCCTGATCGGCATCTACACCGCCGCGACGGGTGCGGGACTGACCTGCGAGGCGCGCTGGCCGCTCTGTGACGGGGCGGTCTTCGGGCTCTTCCCGGCGAACTGGCCGAGCTTCATCGAGTGGTTCCACCGGCTGATCGCGATGATCGCCGGCTTCCTCGTGATCGGTGCGACCTACGGTGCCTGGCGCTGGGGGGCGGATCGGAGAGTGCGGTTCGCGGTGACGCTCGCGCTCGTCCTCTTCCCGATCCAGGCGCTGCTCGGTGCGGGGACCGTCATCCAGTACACGTTCGTCTACCTCACCGCCCACCTCTCGACCGCGCTGGTCATCTTCGCGTCGCTGACCCTCGCGACGCTCTGGTCGTACGGGGACGACGTCGCCTCCGTCGGGCGGGTCCGGCTCACACTGCTCGCCGTCGTCGGCGCCGTCCCGGTGATGGTCGCGCTCTCGCCGGGGGTCGTCCTCGTCCACACCCCCCCGGTGCAGGTGGCCTACAACGCGGCCGGGCTGCTCGCGTTCACCGGGTTCGTGGTCGTCGCGGCCTGGAGCGCGTTGCTCTCCGCGGAGGGTCGCCTCGACGCGCTGCGGGTCGTCTCGGTGGTCGGAGCGGTCGTCGTCGGCCTCCAGCTGCTGGCCGGGCGGTTCGTCTACACCGACCTGATCCAGCTCCTGGACGCGGCGACGCTCGTCGCGACGGTCGCGCTCGCGCTCTGTGCGCTCGCGCTCGCCTCCCGTATCGAGCCGCGCTCGCCACGGCTCGCCGAGCGGACCTCCTGATAGGGATCATCGTAGCCAACCGGATCTCTCAGGCGCATAGATCATCGATGTCGCTCGATTCCCGTTCGAGGAACTATGAGCTTCTACGATGATCCCTATGAAAACGCGTGACATGGCCCGGGGACGCCGGTGTGCGGAGCCGATCCGTGCGCGGACGATCAGTAGTAGTAGACGTCGACGTCACTCTCACAGATCGTGCAGTTCGCACGGGTGCCTTTCAGGCGATCGGATGGATGGTGGTGGTGGTGGATGGTTGGTTCGCGGTGGTCGCTCGCGTCGAGTGGAGAGCCACAGCGGGGACAGCACACCGGTACGTCCGACCGAGCCATATCTACGCTCAGGAGGACAGTCACCTTTA
>SKXI01000341.1 GCA_007128515.1 Halococcaceae archaeon
GGTCGCCGAGTGGGTTCGCGAGGACCACGTACTGGTCGCGGCCGTCGGCGAGGAACTCGTCGGTGCGGTCCGTCTGACCGACCACGAGGGGTGGGATCGGCCCGTGCTCACCCGGCTCGGCGTGGCGAGCGAGTGGAAACGGCAGGGGATCGGGACGCGGCTGATGGACGAGGCGGAGTCCCGGGCCCGCGAGGATGCCTGGGACCGCATCCGGCTGACGGTCGCCCGAGGTCATCCGTACCTCGTCGAGTGGTACCGTGAGCGGGGCTACGAGGTCGTCGGGCTGTACGAACTGGACGACCGCCCGTACGACGAACACGTCATGGAGAAGGCGCTCGGAGGGTGTCCGGGAGAGTCGTGATCCGGGTCGGAAATCGAACCTGTCGAAGGCGAGTCGCGAACCCTCATCCCGGTGGTTTGCGCGCCACCAGACGCACCGTCGTGTCCCCCTCGCCGATCTCGAACGGTTCCTCGTAGCGGACGACCCGCAGCGAGAGCGCCCCCCGAAGGAGGTCGTTCGGCCCGAACCGGAAGCGGTGGTCGCCGTCGGGCGGCTGTACGTCGTGCTGGTAGAGGAGCGTCCCGCCCGGCACGAGTGCGTGGACGAGCCGCGCGAGCGCGTTCAGGCCGTGGTAGTAGGCGACGGAGATCACGTCGTACGCCTCGGTCGGAAACCGGTGGGACTCGACGTCAGCCCGAACGAACTGGATCTCGAGATCCCGTTTTTCGGCACGCTCGCGGGCGATCTCCAGCGCCGCATCCGAGACGTCGATCGCCTCGACGGAAAACCCGCTCTCTGCGAGCGCCAGTGCGTCCCGGCCGCCGCCGGTCGCGACGTCGAGTGCACGCCCGCCTGGCAGCCGGTCGCGATAGGCCTCGACCAGCGGCGTCGGCTCCGTCGGGGGTTCGGAGTCGCTGTAGCGGTCGTTCCACCGCTCGCGTGGGTCGTCGGTCATGGGAGTGAGAAGGAAACGAGAACGCCTGAGCCTTCGGTCGTCTACCGGGACGGTCCCGACCGGGCGAGGACGTGGCCGGCGTGACAGCGGCAGTTACAGCGGTAGTAGCCCGCGTGGTGACCGCGCTCGCGGATCGTCGTGACGAGCCGCCGCCCCTCGTCGTCGGTCCCGACCTCGACGTCGAGCGTTCGGTCGATCCCGGCGTCGAGCGCCCCGAGCGCGGCCTCCCGATCGGCCGTCTCCTCGGCGAGTGCGTCGACCGCGAGCCGCTCGATCGTCCGGTCGGCGAGTCTCGGCCCCTCTCCACGGGCCATCGCCCTGGCGATCCCCGGCTCGGGCGGGACGTACTCGGAGACCGGCGCGCCCTCGTGCTCGCGGAGGGGATCGATCTCCTCCTTCGAGAACCGGTTACCGACGATCGCGAGGTCGACGCCGGCACGCTCTGCGGCCCGCTCGTACGCGCCGATTTCGTCCAAGCCATCGGGTGTGACGACCAGAAACGCCGTCCCGACCCGACCCACGAGATCGGCTATCGCCGCGGGACCGGCTTCCGCGTCCCGAACCGTCCAGGCCGAGACGGGATCGGTGTCGGGATCGCCGTCGTCGACGAGGTCAGCGGCCTCACCGGTCACCCGAACCCGAGCGTCTCCGCGCTCCGTGAGGCGGTCCGCGAACAGCGCCGCGAGGGTCGTCCGGCCCGCGCCGGGGTCGCCGACGAACGCCACCTCGACCGCCGCGTCCGGTAGGGCCGTCGGGCTCGCCTGCGAGCGGACGCTCACCGGCCTCGCCTCCCGGAGCCGTCCGCGGCGACCGCACGGCCCGCATCACGGGTCGCCCCCGGTCGCGGCGTCGTGGTGGCTACCGTCACCCTCTGGCCGTCGTCGGCGAGTCGTCTTCCGAGTCCGATCAACCACGTGAAGCAGACCACGGCGCTCGCGACCGTTCCGACGACCGCGAGTAACGCCTGCCAGATCGGTGAGGGGGCGATCGCGAGGGCGAGACCGACGCCGAGACACGCCCCGAGGAACAGCGCCTTGACCGCGAACTGAAACCGGTCGACGACCACGAGCGTCGTCCGGTCCCGTGAACCCGATACCTTCATACTGATATGATAAAAGTACACGACTCTAATAAGAGTTACTAGTAATTGGGGTCCAATTGCTACCGGCGGCTCATAGGGATCAACAAGACAATCCATAGTTTTTGCTTCAATAGTCTTCAGACGTTGATACATTCGCCGTGATGAATACAGCGCGCGTATCCAGCGTGTGGTGAGGGCGCTCCAGTTGACGTATTGACCTAGAGTTAATAACGAGATCTCCGTATCCGACACGCCATGCATGAAGCCACTCGCGCGGGTAAACCGCCACTCATCCCGTTCATCAAGCAGTTCGCGATATTGGAGGCTCTTCGAGACGGATCCAACACCGGTGATCGATTAGAAAACAGTCTCGATCTGTCGACGGCGACGATCTATCGGCGCACCGGCCGGCTCACGGAACTGGGCTTGGTAGAGGAGTCCGACAGGGTGTTCTCGCTGACGACGTTCGGCGAGGTGATCACGTCGGAGCTTACCGCCTTTCGGACGGGTGTCGGACGCCTCGAGGACGACAGTGGCACGACCCCTGCCCAACTCGTCGACCTGCTCCGGTATGGCCCACTGCTCGACGCGCTCGATGAGGATTCGCTCGACCGACGGGCGATCGAAGACCACCTCGGCATCTCCCGATCCACCAGCCACCGGTTCACGCGGGCGCTGGCCGATTCCGGGCTCATCCGCAAGTCAGCTGGCCGGTACTCGCTCACCGGGCGGGGTGAGAGTATCAGGGAGACGATTTGCACCTTCGAAAACAACTCGCGGACAGCCCTCGACCTGGCACCGATCCTCGAGGCGCTCTCGGACACCTATCCCGGATTCGACATCGAGCGCTTCTCTGATGCAACCGTGACGAGTGCTGAGCACGGCGATCCGTACTCGCCGATGACGCGGTTCATCTCGCTCCTGAACGAGACAGAGACGCTTCGTGGGCTCGATACGTTCTCGATCGCGCCGGGCTATATGGAGGAGTACCAACAGCATATCCTCGACGGAATGCAAACCGAGGTCATCGATGTGCCGGAGGCCAGCGCAGACGTGATGGAGAACTACCCGGAGCTGTGTGTGGAAGTGTGCGTAAGCGACAACTTCGAGCTCCGGCTTCACAACGACCTCCCATTCGGGCTCGTGATTCTCGACGACGTTGTCGGCGTCGGCGTTCGTCGCGATAGCGATCGGACAGTCCGGACGTTCGTCGACACCGACGCCCCCGATGTCTGGGCTTGGGCCGATGGGCTGTACGAGTCCTACAAGGAGGAGGCACCCCGGGTAGAACAGTTCACGAAAACGGGACTTCGGGAAGCGATGGCCAGCTTGTAGAGGGTCGATGTCTGACCACCAACCACGCCCCACTGGCAGCGTGTCATCCCCCGACCGTCGATCGCAATCAAGACCGGGGAGCTACGAACCTCCCGATGAGGGGTACCTCCGGGGTCCCAGATACGTATCAAGAGGGCGGCTCAAACACTACTCGCTCAGTTCGTATCGTTCAAGGATCTCGTCTCTCCGTTCGTGGTACTGGGTTACCCCAAACTCCCGGTCGAGCGCTGCCAGCTGCTCGGCGTACGCTTGCTCGGTGAATCCCGATCCGGGTCGGTTTAGCTCCTCACGGAGGGCGAAGAACGCCTCGAGGTATTCGTCGAAATTCTGATTCAAAAACATATCGAGGAAACATACTGGCTCGTCCGTCGCGTTCCAGAACGAGTGGACCCGACCGCGCGGGCGCCAATGGAAGCCGCCTTTTGGGACCTCACACACCTCGTCCTCGACCATGACGCTGAGGGTCCCTTTGAGCACGAAGGCGAGTTCGTCGAGATGGTCGTGTTCGTGTGGGGAGGGCCCCAGCGTCTTTGGCGCGAGTGCGGTCTCCACGCAGGTATACTGATTCGCGGTCTGTGAACTCGGGACTCGAATCCGGATATCGACACCCCGGGGTCCCGCTCGTAGAGGGTCCCTCGGCGACTTCGAAAACGGTCGGAACAGCGCTTCGTCGAACGAGGTCGTTTCGACGTTCTCACATTCAGGGAGCGGTACCACCGCATCTTCATTCGACTCCTGTCCGGTAGTCATTGGAATGATCCGATAAAACGAACGTATCTGTCGATATTATACTCATTCAATGCGAAATTCGTACTGCGTGACACAGCTGAAGAGATATATCACGACTTGGCGGGTGACCCCTGACCACAATTTAGCAGCACACCTCAGGAGATAGATTCTCTGAATGAAGTACATAGTTTCTGACGGCGATTCGGTACCACCCAGTCCACTTGCTGCATACACAGCGCGCATCTCGTACGGAGACACTTCCGGAAATAGCGTTCAAAATTCCTGTTCGACGATTTGCTTCAGATTCTCGCCTTCCTCGTTCATATGTTTTCGAACCGCGTCGAACTCCTCCCGATTCAGTCGCTTTCCGATCGGACCGGTACGTACTTTGATTCGCTGAGTGACCCGGCACCCCCCGTCTTCCGGCTCGACGGTAAAGCTGATGTGGGGAAGGAAGAACCCGATGAGTCGGCCTGACGGTTTGAACTCGATGTATCTGTTCGGCTCTACGGTAGTGTATCGGATAGTTCGTTTCTGTAAGTCTCCACCGATCCACTCTTCGAAGTAGGCCTCGTTCCCTGCTTTCAATCCCTCACCTGTGACCCACCGAAACGTAACGTGATCCGGATGCCACTCTTCGTAACGACCCTCTATCTCCTCAAAAAATCGGAAGACTGTGTCGGGCGGTTCGTCAATCTCTGTGCTTGCTTCGAGAAGCATCCTATGGCCCCTGTGTACAAATAGAGAAAATGATACGTGAAATACTCCTATGACGCTCATCTGTCATTCGCGTTGGCTACAAGGCCATATAGTCTGCTGTATCCATCCTCTACATCTCGCACGGCGATTCCAACACCTCCACTATCTATTATATTAAAACTATGAGAATCTATGCTGATCCCTATCAGTCGCCGCCCGGGACGAGCCTCGGCTCCTCCGGGCCGACGACGAGTTCCTCGGTGGGCCGACGCGGAAACTCGTTCTCGAAGGCCCCCCAGTCGGTCTCTATCTCCCGGTCGGTGAGCAGGCAGTCGTCGAGCGTGTCGGTGATCGCCCGTTCGTCGTGGTCGGTGCCGATGAAGACGAGCGTGTTCTCCCGGTCGCCCCACTGCTCGTCCCAGTGCATCGTCGGGTTTCGCTCGCGGTAGGCCTCGCGCTGGAACCGCGGGAGCGTCGCGACCCACCGTCCGTTGATCGACACGCGTACCTGCTCTCCGGCCCCGCTCAGGTCGAACCCCTGTCTGTGTCGACCCGCGACCCAAAGCAACCCCTTCCAGCGGACGACTCCCGCCGGCGGCTCCCGGAGCCAGTCGAGCAGCCGTTCCGGGTGAAACGGCCGCGTGCGATGGTAGAGGAACGAGTCGACCCCGTAGGCATCCGGCGGGTGGAGGTGGTCGTGATGGTCGTGGTGATCGTGCGAGTCGTGGGCGTGGGAGCCGTTTCCACTCTGGTCGTGACCGTCCGCGTGTGCCTCGTGGTGTTCGATCGCCCGCTTCCACCCGGCCGAGCCGCGCACGCGCTCGAGGTCGAACCGACCGGTCCCGAGGAGTTCGATTGGGTCGATCCGTCCGAAGGTCGTCCAGTGAATCGCGGCGTCCGGTTGCAACGCTCGAAGCAGCCGTTCGACCTCCTCGACCCCGTCGTCTGCGAGCCGGTCGCGCTTGTTCGCGACGAGCACGTCACAGAACTCGACCTGTTCGATCGTGAGGTCCGAGAGCGGGCGCGTTCCCTCCTCGCCCGGTCCCGACCGCCCGGGGACCGACTCGGATCCGAACGCGTCGAGAAATCGGGGAGCGTCGACGACCGTCACCATCGCGTCGATCCTGTAGAGATCCCCGACGGGACCCGGCTGGGCGAGCGTCCTGGCGATCGGAGCGGGCTCGCTGATCCCCGAGGACTCGACCAGCAGGTGATCGAACGCCAGCTCGTGGGCGAGCCGATAGAGCTCGTTCTCGAACTCGCCCTGCAGTCCACAGCAGATACAGCCGCTCTCGAGACCGTACACCTCGCTCTCGGAGCTCGCTATATCGATCCGGCGTTCGACCAGCTCCCGGTCGACGTTCAGCTCGCCCATGTCGTTGACGACGACCGCGAGTCGACGGTCGGTCTCGGAGAGCAGGTGGTTCACCATCGTCGTCTTCCCGGCGCCGAGGCTTCCCGAGAGCACCGTCGCCGGGATCCGGTCGGGTGCGTCGGTCACGAGAACCGGTAGCCACCGCTCGTTAATAAGTTACGTATATTCTCTAATAACCAGGTTCACTCGACGGTCGCCTCGACCGTCGGGACGCGTACGCTCTCGAGCACCTCGGAGACGACCGTCGCTTTCTCGACGTCGCTCACCGTGGCGTCCGGGGTGAGCACCAGCCGGTGGGCGAGGACGGGTTCGGCGATCCGTTTCACGTCGTCCGGGGTGACGAAATCGCGACCGGAGAGCACCGCCCGCGCACGGGCGACCTCGAACAGCCGCTGGGTGCCGCGCGGGGAGACGCCGACCTCGACCCGGCGGTCGGTCCGCGTGGTCCGCGCGATCTCGACGACGTACTCGAGGAGGTCCTCGTCGACCCGAACCGTCTCGGGGACCCGCTGGAGCGACCGGACCTCCTCGGTCGAGAGCACCGCCTCGATCTCGGGAGTTCTCGCCTCGCGGGCCGCCCTCCGCCGCAGGAGTTCGACCTCTCCTTCCCGGTCCGGATAGCCGAGCGAGGTCTTCACGACGAACCGGTCGACCTGCGCCTCGGGCAGCGTGAAGGTGCCCTCCTGTTCGACCGGGTTCTGCGTCGCGATGACGAGGAACGGATCGGGCAGCGCACGGCTCTCGCCGCCGACGGTGACCTGTCGCTCCTCCATCGCCTCGAGCAGCGCGGCCTGGGTCTTCGGCGGCGCGCGGTTGATCTCGTCGGCGAGGACCACGTTCGCGAAGATCGGGCCCTCGCTGAACTCGAAGCTCCGCTCGCGCTCGTTGAACACGTGCGTGCCGGTGACGTCCGTCGGGAGCAGGTCGGGGGTGAACTGCACCCGCGAGAACGAGAGCCCGAGCGCGCGGGCGACGCTTCGGGCGGTGAGCGTCTTTCCCGTCCCGGGAACGTCCTCGAGGAGCACGTGGCCGCGCGAGAGCGTCCCCAGAAGGAGGGTTTCGAAGAACTCGCGCTCCGCGATCACCGCCTCGCCGACCGCGTCGAGTACCCGCGAGGAGACCTCGCCCGCCTGCCTGACGTCCATACGCAACGTGTGGCCGTTCGACGCTTAGCACTTGGGGATCGTCGGAGGAGTTCGTGATACCTCGACGGTGGATCGAACGACACCGGTGGCGCGGGAGCCCACGAGATCCGGGTGGCTCCGATGATCCCTCACCGTCGCCAGGCGAAACCACTATTACCGCGAGCGGTATAGGGGAGGTCGTGCCGAGGTAGCCTAGCCCGGCCAAGGCGGTTGCCTCGAAAGCAACTGTCCGAGAGGACTCGTGAGTTCAAATCTCACCCTCGGCGCTCTCTACCTGCGAC
>SKXI01000191.1 GCA_007128515.1 Halococcaceae archaeon
CCGGTCTTCCCGTCGACGAAGATGCGGAGTCCGTGTTTGTGGTCGTTCACGTCACCCACCCTGAGGTTCTGGAGCTCGCCGCTTCGTGCTCCTGCGTCGAAGGCGACCGCGATCAGTGCCGCGTCGCGGCTGTTCTTGCACGCCTCTATCATCGGGACGATGTCCTCGTCCCAGCCGAGCATCTCCGCCGGGTTCGGAACGGGATCGTGACTGTTCGAGGTCCCCGATGGAATCCACTCGATCGAATCGGGTCGCTCCTCACCGTCGGTGACGTGCTTGGCGAACATTCGCAACGCCGTCCGGTAGTCGTGGTTGGTGTACTCGTTGGTGTACGTCCGGTTGATCCACCGGACGATGTCCTCGGCGGCTTCGCGCTCCTCGAGCGCGTCCGCCAGGCCGCCGACCTTCTCTGCCATGATGGTACAGTGACGAAGCAGCTTGTCGTGGCGGTGGTCGGTGTACTCGGATTTGAGCAGATCCATCCGGTCGCTGAACGCCATCAACAGCTCCCGATCTGCCGCCGAAATTTCTGTCGAATTCTGTATGCGTTTCTGTAGGTTTTCTATCTGTTTTCGGGGGTCGGTCATGCGTCCTTTATATAATTTTTACGTAGGATAATGAATTTTCTGTGCATATCCCGGCCTAGGCTTTACACGACGTCACCCGAGCTCCTCGATCCCTTCTGAGTGTCGACGGAATCACACCACGGTTTCGTGACGAACGGAGGTGAGGAGCGGAACTCGGACCGGAAACCGAGCAGACCAATCCCAGCCCGCAGGGCGAGCAGGAACGTCCGTGCGTGTTCGGCGAAGCGCTACGGACCGAAAACCGTCATCCAGGTATCTCCCGTGCCGGTCGTTTTCGGAGGTGATCGTGGAGCCGATCCACACATCGCTAGCTCTCTGCCTTGCCGAGCTGAGTCCCGCTACTCGACGGCCCTGGTGCATCGACAGAGGAGGCTGCGATCGAAACCTCCAACGAACGTTCCACGTGGGTGGCGTATACGGCCCGTACCGAACGACGCGAGCGGACCGCGCTCGACCGAACAGCACCATACCTCCCGGGTGTGAAAGGGAAATCCGGATACCGACTCCCCGATGACCGAGTCAGTGAGAGTCCTCCCCGTTCCACGACCGCTCCGATCCCCCTCTCGGGAGGCTCTCACCCTGCCGGTACCGCGTCGATCACGGTGGCCTACGGCCGACCGGAATCCGCGTCCCGTTCGCGACCCGGCCGGATCGCTCCGACCGAACCCGCGGTAGCGGCAAATGCTGCGAGAGCTCGTATTCGAGGTCCGTTCCCGTCCCCATCGGTGAATAGCCGGAGAACAGATACGATTTTCGGGAGTGTAACAGATAGATAACGCGGTAGCGGGGTCCGGGACCCTAAAATTCACGCCGTATGTTACTGAGTTAGGGAGAGTATTAACGGAGGAGTAACTGACGTAAAACGTGTGAAAGGTACCGGACGTCTCGAAGCGAGCCGAAGGCACGTTAACGGACTGCCACCTATTTTATGTACCCCCCATTAGGGAGAATCGTCGGGTGGTCGGCGCGACCACGACATCCCACAACAGCGACTCTGGCGACATCCACCATCCCGCACAGAGATACACTGGCGACATCCACCGTAACCGCACCCCACCCGGCAACGCAGCGATCATCGTCCATTTTCATCCTTTGGCCCGCTCCCCGAGAGCCGGTGCCAACGCCCGCTACCCCCACGTTGATCCATCGCCGGCGTGAGACGACCGTATGCAACGGCTTCCCCCCGCAGTCGTCGGCGAGGCGTACAACAGCGAGTTCTCCTGGTCGGTACTCCGTGAGCTGGTCGACGTCGAGAACCGGATGGCCGGCCAGGCGGGTGAGCGGCGGGGTGCGGCGGTCGTCTCCGACGCCTTCGAGCGTGCGGGCGCGCGAAACGTGGCGATCGACGGGTTCGAGATCCCCGGCTGGTGGCGTGGCTCGTCCTCGCTCGCGGTCGGAGACCGGCGGTATCGGAAGGACCACCAGGTCATCGCACTGCCGGGAACGCCGTCGGGCGAGGTGAGCGGCCCGCTCGTCGACGTGGGGTTCGGCACGCAGGAGGAGATCGACGAGGCAGACCTCTCCGACTCGATCGCGGTCGCCACGAGCCGAACGCCGGAGGAGTTCGGCCGTTGGCTCCACCGGATGGAGAAGTACGCCGCCTGTGCCGAGGCGGGCGCCGTCGGATTCGTCTTCCGCAACCACGTCGAAGGCTGTCTCCCACCGACCGGGGAGGTCGGCTACCACAACCGACCTGGCCCGATCCCCGCGGTCGGCGTGTCGGCGGAACTCGGGGAACGCCTCCTCAGACGCTCCGAAGGCGCGGAGACGGCGCTCTCCGTCGACTGTCGCAACGAGCCCGCGACCTCCCGGAACGTGGTGGGAGAGGTCGGGCCAGCGACGGAGGACGAGGTGCTGCTCACCGCACACATCGACGCACACGACGTGAGCGAGGGTGCGAACGACAACGGCGCGGGCTGTGCGCTCGTCGCCGAGGTGGGGCGGTTGCTCGCGACGGTCGAAGACGACCTGGAGACCCGCGTCAGGCTCGTCACCTTCGGCTCCGAGGAGATCGGTCTCTACGGGGCCTACCACGACGCGGCGACCCGGGACCTGGAGAACGTGAAGTGTGTCGTCAACGTCGACGGCGCGGGGAACTCGAGGAACCTCCGGGTCGGGACGAACGGCTTCGAGGGGCTCGAACGGGTCTTCGAGGCGCTCGCCGAGGACCGGGACGTACCGCTCTCGACGCACGACACGGTGAGCCCGCACGGCGACCAGTGGGCGTACGTCGAGGAGGGCGTTCCGGCGGTGATGGCGAGTTCGGTGTCGGAGGGGAGCGGCCGGGGCTGGGGCCACACGCACGCGGACACGCTCGACAAACTCGACGTACGCGACCTGCGCGCGCTCGCGGCGCTCCTGGCCGAAGCGGTCTTCGCGCTCGCGAGCGAGGCGGTGACGCTCGGTCGCCGGTCGCGCGAGGCGACGAAGAACGCGCTCGCGGAGGGCTACGTGGACGAACTGAAAGTCGGCGGCCGCTGGCACTACGGCGAGCCACTTAGGTAGCGGGGGGCGAAAGCGCCGGGGTATGGAGACCGACCACGTCGTCAGGTTCGACGACGCGCGATCGATGGACGACGTGGCCGACGGCTCGGTCGAACTGGTCGTCACCTCCCCGCCGTACCCGATGATCGAGCTCTGGGACGGGGCGTTCTCCACGCTCGACCCGACGGTCGGCGAGGCGCTCGACGCGGGCGACGGCGACCGGGCGTTCGAGGCGATGCACGCCGTCCTCGATTCGGTCTGGGACGAGGTGGAACGGGTGCTGGCCCCCGGCGGGATCGTCTGTGTGAACGTCGGCGACGCGACCCGAACGCTGGAGGAGTTTCAGGTCTACCCGAACCACGTCCGGATCACCCGCGCGCTCCGGGAGCGGGGGTTGACGCCGCTTCCGGACGTCCTCTGGCGAAAGCCCGCGAACAGCGGCGCGAAGTTCATGGGCTCGGGGATGCTGCCGACGAACGCCTACGCGACGCTCGAACACGAGTACGTCCTCGTCTTCCGGAAGGGCGGGAGGAGGAGCTTCGAACCGGGCTCCGATCGCCGGTACGAGAGCGCGTACTTCTGGGAGGAGCGAAACCGGTGGTTCTCCGACCTCTGGGACGACGTCCGGGGGATCGGGCAGGGACTCGCCGAGCCCGAGCTCAGGGAGCGCTCGGCGGCCTTTCCGTTCGCCATCCCCTACCGACTGGTCTGTATGTACTCCGTCTACGGCGATACGGTCTGTGACCCGTTCTGGGGGACGGGGACGACCTCGCTCGCGGCGATGGTCGCCGGCCGGAGCTCGATCGGGTACGAACTCGACGACGGGTTCGCGTCGGTGTTCGACGACCGCGTGGCGTCGGTCGAGGAGCTCTCGGAACGCGTCGTCGAGCGTCGACTCGACGACCACCGGGCGTTCGTCGAGGAGGTCGAGGCGGAGGATGGAGAGCTCGGCTACGACGCCGAACGCTACGGCTTCCCCGTCAGGACCGCCCAGGAGAGACGGATCACCTTCTACACGGTCGAGGGGGTCGACCGAACGGACGAAGGCTACCGTCTCACCCACCGGCGGGGCTAGGCCGTCAGACCCCACGGCGCACGAACGCTTTTGTGCTCGCTCACCGCAGGGAGGGCATGAAGTTCGTGATCGTCGGCTACGGTCGAGTCGGAGCGCGGACCGCGCGGGTACTGGGAGAGGAAGGTCACGAGGTCGTGGCGATCGACACCGACCCGGACAAGGTGAAACGTGCGGAGGAGGAGGGCTACGACGCGATCGAAGGCGGCGGCTCCGACGAGGAGGTTCTCGGAGCGGCAGGGTTAGAGACGGCCGACGCGCTCGCGGGGCTGACCGGCGACCTGAACGTGAACTTCGCGGCCTGTCTCGTCGGGAAACACCACGGCTGTCGGACGGTGATGCGGATCGACGACGACTACCAGGAGGCGATCTACAGGAAGTACGCCGACGACGTGGACGAGATCATCTATCCCGAGCGGCTGGGCGCGGCCGGCGCGAAGACCGCGCTGCTGGGCGGGAACTTCAACGTCGTCGCCGAACTCACCGAACGGCTCCAGCTCGCGACGATCACCGTCGACGAGACGGCCCCCGGCGCGGGACGTCGCCTGACCGAACTCGAGCTGCCGAAGAACGCACGGGTCTACGCCCACGGCTCCGGAAGCGAACCCCTGACGATCCCACTCCCCCAGACGAGGGCCGACCCGGGCGACCGGGTCGCGGTCCTCGGTGACGGCGAGGGCCTCGACGCGGTCAGGGGGCTGTTGCTCGACGAACAGGGGAACTGATGGAGGAAGGTGGGTGGGGTGGTTCGAGGGACGGTCTCTCCGACCCCGGACGGAGCCTCGGTAGCGAGTGGCATAAAAATACGTCAGACGACGGTCAGACGGGGTCCGGACCGTGCTCGCCGGGTCGTGAACGATGAGTCGGGAGGAGCCGGTGACCTGGGAGGAGCTGTTCACCCGCGCGGCGACCTACGAGGTCGACCGGGAGCGGATCGAGGACGCGGTACGGGCGATCAGGGATGGGGAGTGAGCCGACCCGGATCGTCGCCGACAGCGACGTCCTCTGTGCCGACCTGTTCGTCGAGGGACCTGCCCGCGAGGCGATGGACATCGTACGCGCACACGACTGGCTGACGCTCGTCGCGAGCGACGCGCTCGTCGACGAAGCGGGCGAGGCGATCGGACGGCTCTCCGACCCCGAGCTCGCGGCCGACTGGCGGAGCCGGATCGACGAACTCAGGGAGCCCGTGGAGGGGACCCCGGGCGATCACCCCGCGCTCTCGTCCGCGTACAGGGGAGAGGCCGCACACGTCCTCTCGTTCGACGACCGGCTCAGGTCGGCGGAGACGGCGGCGCGGCTGCGTGGTCGGCTCAGTACGAGCGTGAAACACCCCGCGGGCTTCGTCCGGCTGGTCGATGCCGCCTCGCTCTACGAGGCCGTCGTCGGCGGGGAGTACCCCGGCCCGGATCGGGACCCGAGGGAGTGATCACCTCTCGGCGAGCCAGTCGCCGAACGCCGCGAGGGCGCGCCCTCGGTGCGAGATGGCGTTCTTTTCTTTCGTACTCATCTCGGCCAGCGTCCGCCCGGTGTGCTCGAAGATCGGGTCGTAGCCGAACCCGCCCTCCCCCCTCGGCGCGACCAGTCGACCACGGACGCTCCCGTCGAACGTCTCCACGTCAGCACCCGCACAGAACGCGACGACTGCCCTGAACGAGGCTCTGCGAGGTTCGTCGCACTCGCCCTCGGCGAGCCGCCAGACGCGCTCGACGCCGAGGGTCTCCTCGACGTAGGCCGAGTACGGTCCCGGAAACCCCCCGAGGCCCTCGACGAACAGCCCGGCGTCGTCGACGAAGACCGGGTCGCCGATCGCCTCGTAGGACTCGCGGGCGCCGGCGGCCGCGATCTCGGTCAGCGAGTCCGACTGTACCTCCGTGTAGTCGTAGTCGACGCGTTCGACCGGCTCCGGGAGGTACTCGCGTGCCTCTCTCACCTTTCCCTCGTTTCCGGTGACGAACCGGAGCACTCAGTCCTCGACGATCACTTCGACGGGCTCGTCCTCCTCCTCCTCGTCGACGCTCTCCTCGTCTTCCTCGTCCGAGGCCGATCGCTCCTGGTAGAACAGCGCGGCCGCGACCGCGATGACGACCCACGACCGCCAGCTGGCGAGGTTGAGCGTGTAGCCGACGCCGAAGGGCTTCTCGACGAGCATCCCTTTCCCCGGCTGCCAGTACGACGATAGGAGCCGTCGCAGGTTCGGTCGTTCGAAGTTGTACGGAACGCCCAGGATCGTTCCCGTCTCCGGTTTCTCGTCGTCTGCCATATCGCGCTCAACGATGGCGCGCCTAAAGAAGGTTCGGCTATGCCTCGGGGTCGGCGGAGCCGACGAGGAGGAAGCCGAGCGCGAGCGCCGCGAGTACCGCAGGCGTCGAGACCTGGAACAGGGAGTAGACCTCGAAGAGCTGATGTACGGCCCACGCGCTCGCGAGCGCGAACGCCGCGACGCTCACGCCGGCCGACCTGACCGCGGTGTAGAGAAGCGGACCGACGACGAGCGCGAGGTAGGCGCCACCGCCGACGATTCCCACGCGGATCGCGGTCGAGAGGTAGGAGTTGTGGACCGAGCCGGTCCGGTCGGCGAGGTACGGCTCGATCGTTTCACCCGAGCCGACGATGCCGTAGCCGAACGCCGAGGGTGCGTCGGCGACCGCCGCGACCCCGGCGCCCCAGAGTTCGAGGCGACCCGCGGAGTCGATCAGTCCGATCGAGATCGCCAAGAGCACCCCGACCGCACCCACGAGCGTCGCGAGGATCGTCGCCGGTAGCGTCCGCCGACCGCCGGCCACCGCCGCCCCGTAGATCATCGCGAAGACGGCGAACGCAACGAGCGACGCCCGACTGTTCGAGAGGACGAGCCCCGCGGCGTTGACGAGCGCGAGGATACCGAAACCGACCGCGAGGGCCCGGTCGGTTTCGAACCCCCGGACCGCCTCGACGACGGCCGCCGCGGCGCCGGCGAAGGCGACCAGCCCGAACGTGTTCGGGTTCGCGAAGACCGAACGGGTAGTCTGTAGCTCACCGACGAGCGGGACCGGGACCGTCGTCGACCACGGCTGGACGGTGACCGGGCCGAGGTCGTACGTTCCGATCGCGACGGCGAGGAGCCCGAGGGTGGAGACGAGCGCTGCGATGGCCGCGAGCGTGGCGAGTACCCAGTCCTCGGGCAGGTATCGCGGAACGACGAAGAGACACGTCGCGGCGACGATCCCCGTCCAGAGCGTGAGGCGTGCCGAGACCGTCCCGGGGTTGAGCGCACTCGCGTGGGAGAAGTAGATCCCGAGGACGACCGCGAACAGCCCCACGCACACCAGTTCGAGCGGGCGGTCCCGGGCGGTCCGGTGGGCGAGCGAGAGCACGACCAGCGCGAGGGCGATACCGGCGAACGCGAGCCCCGACCCCTCGGCGATCACCTCGGAGC
>SKXI01000120.1 GCA_007128515.1 Halococcaceae archaeon
ACCACGGCGGTCACGCCGACGGGACCGAGCGCCGCCTCGGCGGCCAGCGCCATGATCGGACCCTCGCCGTCGGGTTCGAGGTCGCCCGTCTCGATCGCAGCGGGCACGTCCACCAGCCCGACGGCGACGTAGACGACCAGCACGTACAGCGCGGTCGTGAGCACGAGCGAGCCGATCATCGCCCGCGGGATCGTCGTTCCGGGGTCTTTGACCTCCTCGGCGACGGCGGCGATCTTGATCACCCCGGCGTAGGAGATGAACACGAGCGCCGTCGCCGCGAGCAACCCGCTGCTGCCGGCGTCGAACGCGCCCTCGGTCTGGGCCGGGTCGACGCTCGGAACGCCGCCGACGACGAACCACGCCATCACGAGGACCATCACCCCGACGATGGCGAACTGGAGCCCACCGGTCGACTTCGTGCTCACGACGTTGAGAAGCGTGAAGAACAGCGCGAGGCCGATCGCGAGCGGGAGGATGACCGAGGCGAGGTCGGGAGCGACGAACACCAGATAGGGCACGCCGCCGACGAGCGCCAGCGCGCCCTTGAACGAGAGCATGAACCAGTTGCCGACGCCGGCGACGGTCCCCAGGAGCGGGCCCATGCCGCGTTCGACGTAGACGTAGGAGCCGCCGTCCTCGGGCATCGCCGTCGCCATCTCCGAGGCGCTGAACGCCGCCGGCAGGACCAGGAGACCGGCGAGGGCGAACGCGAGCACCACCGCCGGGCCGTCGACGGCGACGTACGCCACTCCCGGCAGGATGAAGATGCCGCTGCCGACCATCGCACCGATCGCGATCGCCATCGTCGAGAGGAGTCCCAGGTCGCGTTTGAGTCCCGTCGGCATCAGGCGCCCCGCCCCGCAACGGCGGTTGGATCGGTCCCTGGACCGCTCCCGTCTCCGAGTCCGAGCGGCCGATCGGTGGCGGGGCTGGTCCGTTCTCCGTCGAGGCCCACGATCGGGGTTCGCGAGGGGGAACACGCTGGTGAGCGCCGCGGGCGAGGTCGGACGCGCGTGGTTCGGACGGTCTGGTCGTATCTTCGAGTGGATGACATCGGATCGTTCGCGGACCACGGGGGATCCCGTCGTTCCACGGTGTGTAGGTGTAACCGGAGGCCCGGGCGAACAAGACCGTCGTACCTGACAGGTGAGGGTGTCTCAGCCGAACAGCCGGTCGAGCACGAGTCGTTTCACCAGCCCGCCCCGGCTCCCCTCGCGCGTCTGGACCATCACCGCCGTGCAGTCGACGGCCTCGACCAGCCGGTCGCCGGGACGGCCGAGGAGCACACCCTCGATCCCGCCCCGTTCCGCACCGGTCACGAGGAGATCGGCGTCGGCGGCGAAGCGGGCCATCCCCGCGACCCGGTCGTCGGTCTCGATGAGCCGCGGCGTGACCGGCACCGTGCAGATCGACGCGAGCGCGTCGTGGTACTCCCGGATCGTGGCCTTCCGAGACTCGGGGGCGTCGGTGGGAACCGCCCCCATGAGCGTGATCGCCGCCTCCGCTTCCTCCGCGATGGCGTCTGCGATCAGCAGTTTCAGCGGGTCGAACGCGCCTCGCCCCGCCGCCACGACCACCTCGTCGATGCCGTCGAGCTCCCGGGACTCGACGAGGACCACGTCACACGGGGCATTCGCGAGGATCCAGGAGAGGTCGCCGCCGAACAGCCGTTCGTACGGCTCGACCCGGCTCCGTTCGAGGACGATCAGGTCCGCCCCCTCGTAGGCAGCGTACTCGACGATCGCCTCCCGCACGTCCTCGGTCGCGACCTCGCGGTAGTCGATCAGGGCGTTTCGAGCGAGCGGTGCCCCGTCGGTCGCGACCTCCTCGACGGGGAACCACGGCGGCGCCTCTCCCTCCTCGAAGTCGAGCCAGTCGGGGACGTCCGCCGTCCGGACCCGTGGACCGCTCGCGGTGAACACCCGGTGGGGAACCTCGTCGAACCGGGCGACGGTGACGTGCTCTCGGCGGAGCCTCGAGAGGTCCGCGGCGACCCGGACCATGTCCCGACGGGCGCTCTCGGTCGTTCGATCGGTGATCGCCACCAGCACCTCGTAGGTCCCGTCGCCCTCGAACAGCTCGCGGGTGCGCTCGACTGCCTCCTGCCCGAGGTTCCGGCGGACCCCGGTCTGTGCGGCACCCTCGCGCTCGACGCGTGGGCGGGCGTACCAGAGATACCAGACGAGCGAGAGGAGGACGATCCCCATCGCGCCGGCGAACGGCACCAGCCCCATCTGGGTGAGGACGACCAGCCCGCTCACGACGCCGAACAGCTGTGTCCAGGGGTAGAGCGGCGCGGTGAACTCGGGCTGGTACTCCTCGATCGCTCCCTCACGGAAGCCGATCAGCGCGACGTTGAGCAGGACGAAGACGAGTATCTGGAAGGCGCTGCCGAAGCGGGCGACCTGTTCGACCGGCAGGAACGTCACGATGAGGATCACCACCCCACCGGTGAGGGCGATGGCGTTGACGGGGGTCGAAAACCGGTCGCTGACCCGTTCGAGCGCGGGCGGAACCAGCCCGTCGCGGGCCATCGCGAGCGGAAATCGCGAGGCGGCGAGTATGCCGGCGTTCGCGGTCGAGGCGAGGGCGAGCAGCGCGGCGAGGACGATCACGATCACGCCGACCTGGCCGAAGACCGCGTCCGCGGCCGCCGCGATCGGTGCGGGGTCACCCGGTTCGCCGGGTTCCGGAACGAACCCCGCGCCGGGAGTGAGGTCGACGACACCGATCGCGACGTAGACGATACCCATGTAGAGCGCGGTGGTGAAGAGCAGCGAGCCGACCATCGCGAGCGGGAGGTTCCGCCCCGGGTTCTTCACCTCCTCGGCGACCGCGGTCACCTTCGTGACGCCGGCGTAGGAGACGAACACCGCGCCGATCGCCGCGAGTATCCCTCCCGACGTGGGGTCGAAGCTCCCCGCGGTCTGACCGGGATCAACGCTCCCAGCCCCACCGAGGACGAAGTACGCCATCGCGGCGAGCATCACGCCCACGATGACGAACTGGACGGTACCGGATCCCTTCGCGCTGACGGCGTTCACCAGGGTGAAAAAGAGCGCGAGGACGACCGCGAACGCGACGATGTACTCCGCGAGCGTGGGCGCGAGGATAACGAGGTAAGGGACGCCGCCGACGAGCGCGAGCGAGCCCTTGAGCGAGAGCATCAGCCAGGTGCCGATGCCGGCGACCGTCCCCAGAAGCGGTCCCATCCCGCGTTCGACGTAGATGTACGCGCCGCCGTCTTCCGGCATCGCCGTCGCCATCTCGGCGGCGCTCATCGCCGCCGGCAACACGAGCAGGCCCGCGATGCCGAACGCGAGCACCGCCGCCGGTCCGGCGTCGGCGTACGCGATGGCGGGGAGGATGAAGATACCCGAACCGACCATCGCGCCGATCGCCAACGCCGTCGTCGAGAGGAGTCCCAGGTCGCGTTTGAGTCCGCTTGCCACGCAGGACGCTAGGGATTCGTCCGGAAAGACCGTGATACCTGACTCGGATGGGGGTCGGCGGGCGGCCGTACCGGGACCTGGCCGTCGGCCGCGCCCGTGCACGCATGGGCGAGCGGGATCCGTCGGCTCACTGCGGGCGAATACCCCCTCCGGCCTGACTGATCGGTCGCCACGCGGCCCGGGACACCGACGAACCCACCTAACCAGTATGGACTTCCGTTGATCCTCCGTGCGACCCTACGGGGAGTTGTACACCATGACACCGACCGCTCTCACGGCATCGGCTGTACAGCACCTCCCGTTCCAGTTGACGGACGCGGAGCTGGTCAGCGAGGTCTTCGCGGACCCCGTCCTCGCGAGCTCGTTCGTCGCGAACATCGCGCTCGCGGGCGTGACGATCCTCTTCATCGCCTACCTGGGCCGGAACCTCACCGACCCGCGGACGAAGATGATCGCCATCGCGACGATGATGATCTCGGTCGTCTCGATCTCGAGCTACACCGGGCTGACCTCCGGGCTCACGCTCTCGGTGATCGAGATGCCCGCGGGTCACGCCGCGGAGGGGAGCACGTACGCCGGTGAGGACGGCGTCCTGACGATGTGGGGACGCTACCTCACCTGGACGTTCTCAACGCCCTTCATCCTGCTCGTGCTCGGGCTGATCGCCGGCTCGAACTGGACGAAGATCATGACGACCATCGCGTTCACGATCGCGATGTGTGTGACGGGGCTCGCCGCCGCGCTCACCACCTCCTCGCTCGCGATGCGGTGGTGGTGGTTCGTGCTGAGCAGCCTCTTCTTCCTCGTGATCGTCTACGTGCTGCTCGTCGAGTGGCCGAAGGACGCAGCGGCCGCCGGGACGAGCGACATCTTCGAGACGCTGAAGCTGCTGACGGTCGTCGGCTGGTTCGGCTACCCCGTGCTCTGGTTCCTCGGCGTCGAGGGGATCGCGGTGCTCCAGGTCGGGCTGACCTCCTGGGGCTACAGCATCCTCGACATCATCACGAAGTACATCGTGACGGTGCTGATCATGCTCTACGTCGTGAAAGAGCCCGCCGAGATCACCGCCGGCAGCGCCTACGGCTCGACGAAGCCGAGCGCGGCCGCCGGCGCGCCCGCCGACGACTGACGCACTCCACACCGCCGACCGACTTCTTTCGGAGCCACACGATCAGCCGACCGGCTCGGCGAGCGCAGCGAGCGAGAACAGCGCGATCGCCGCGCCGGCGGCGACGAGCGAGGCCGTCGCCGGCGTGACCGGGACACCGACCGTGAGATACGGGTTCACGCCGGCGGCGACGAGCCGATCGACCGCGTCGGGCCCGAACAGGCCGACGGCCGCGACCGCGACCGTCACGAGGAGGCCGATCGCGCCGGTGACGAAGCCGAGACACGTGCAGGCGTCCTCGATCCCGACCAGCCGCCACGCCTCCGGTTCGGTGAGCGCCTCGCCGCGGGCGGCACGGGACGAGACCAGGAGGAGGCCAACACCCGCGGCCGAGACCAGGAGCGCGAACAGCAGGACCGAGAGCGCGAGGCCGAGCGGCGCGGACGTCGGATCGGTCCCGACGTAGCCCTCGGTGACCGGCGCCGGGAGCGAGGCCAGGATCGGAAAGAGGAGCGAGCCCGAGAGCAGGAGGTAGCCACACCAGCGGACCTTCCGGGTGAGCGACCACCGCCCCGTCATGGCGTTCCGGTAGCGGATCCGCTCGTAGGTCGACCCGTGGAGGATGCGTTCGGCGTGTGGGTCGTCGCTCGGCATCGCGGGGAAAGGGGAGGGTAGCCAGCGATATAACCGCTGTGGTGGTCACTCCGCCTCGACGAAGCGCTCCAGGTCGATGACGCCCTCTTCGGAGAGGACGTCCCTCCCCGAGAGCACGAGCACGCCGCCGATCGCGGAGCCGATCAGCAGTTCGGGGAAGCTCGCCACACCGACCCAGTAGTCGATCCCCACCCCCAGGAGGACGGCCGCGCCGATCGCGAGCAGACCGAGACCGATCCACTGGAACCACTGGACGGTGAGTGGACCCAGCTCGGTCTGGGGGAGTATGCCGCCGAGGACGAGACAGACCCCGGCGGCGCCGAGTCCGAACAGCTGAATCGCGAGCGAGGCGGAGACGACTGCCGAGTCACCGAGGAGCACGAGCGTCCCCTGACTCGCGAGGACGAGGAGGAAGCCGAGGTAGGCGAACGGGCGGCTGTGCACGGACGTATCGAGCGAGTACGGAGGCAAGAACCTGTCGTCGAAGCGCTAATGCGACTCCCACCCGTACGGTCGGCAGTGTCTTCCATCCGTGTGCTCGTCGTCGGGGTCGACAACGGGGGAGTGCTGGAGAGCCAAGGTCACGCGGTCCGCTTCGAACGGGACGCGGCGGCGGCGCTCGCACGGCTCGACGGGCGGCGGGTCGACTGTGTCGTGAGCGAGTACCGACTGCCCGACGACGACGGTCTCTCGCTGTTGCGCTCGGTCAGGGAGCGCTCGCCGGAGCTCCCGTTCGTCCTCTACACCGCACACGGGAGCGAGGTGGTCGCGAGCGAGGCGATCTCGGCGGGCGTCACCGACTACGTGCTCCGAGACGAGGACGGGGCGATCGACCGACTCGTCGATGCCGTCGGGTCGATCGCCGACTCGATCGAGGGTCGACCGGAGTCCGACGGGGCGCTACCGGAGCCGACGACGGAACAGATCGTCCGGGCGATCGACGAGGCGCCGATCGGTATCACGCTCACCGACCCGAACCGACCGGACAACCCGATCGTCTACCTGAACGACGCCTACGAGCGTCTGACCGGCTACGACCCAGCGGACGTTCGCGGGCGGAACTGCCGGCTGCTCCAGGGACCGGAGTCCGATCCCGGCGAGGTGCGGAAGATGCGGGACGCGATCGACGCGGAGGAGCCGGTCACCGCGGAGCTGCTCAACTATCGCGAGGACGGCACGCCGTTCTGGAACCGGGTGGACATCTCGCCGATCTACGACGAGAGCGGCGAGCTCGTGAACTTCGTCGGCTTCCAGACCGATATCTCCGAGCGAAAGCGCGCCGAACGGGAGCTCGCACGCCGGACGGAGGCGCTCTACGAGGAGCGGCGGGCACTCGATCGGCTGCTCTCCCGGATCAACGGCCTGCTCGACGACGTCGTCCGGGCGCTCGTCGAGTCGTCCGACCGCGGCGAGGTCGAGCGCGCGGTCTGTGCGGAGATCGCCGACACCGACGGCTATCGCGCGGCCTGGATCGCCGGGACGCTCTCCGAGCGCGGCAGCCTGCGAATCAGGGAGAGCGCCGGGGAGGCGGCCGTGCTCGCCTCGGTCGAGGGACCCCAGCTCCGCGACGACGGCCCGATCCGGCGGGCGATCGAGAGCGCGAGCGTCCAGACCGTCGAGGCGGAAGACTGGGCGGTCTCCATCGAGGCGCCGGAGGACTCGATGGCCGCGATCGTTCCCATCTCCGACGGGACGACCGACTACGGTATCCTCTGTGCACACACGGACGGCGCGGGCCTCCTCGACGCGCGTGAACGGGCGGTGCTCGGCTCGATCGGCCGGATGACCGCGAACGCGATCACCGCGGTCGAGACGCGACGGGCGCTCACCTCCGACCGGGTGACGGAGCTGGGCTTCCAGATAGCGGACGAGCGCGCACCGCTCGTCCGGCTCTCGGAGGCGATCGGACGGCCCATCCGCTGTTCGGGCGCGACGGTTCACCAGGGGGCCGCGCGGCTCTACCTGCTCGTCGAGGATCCGCCGTCGGACCTGGAGGGCCGGGTCTCCAGCCTCGACGTCGTCGACACCGTGACCGTCGCCGGCGACGGGGTGTTGCTCGTGACGCTCACCGACGCCGAGCCGTTCGAACGCCTCGCGGAGTGCGGCGCCTCGATACACGGGATCGAGGCCAGCGACGGGCGCGAGACCCTCCGGGTGACGGTCGCACCGGGTCGCGGGTCGCGGGCGGTCGCGAACGCGCTCGAGGAGCGATACTCGGGCGTCGAACTCGTCGTCCAGCGCGAGCGCGAGCGGGAGGGGCTTCCCACGACGGAGTTCGTCGCCGCCGTCCGGGAGACGCTCACCGATCGGCAGCTGGTGGC
>SKXI01000108.1 GCA_007128515.1 Halococcaceae archaeon
CCGGCCGGCCCGAGGCGATCTCGGGGAGCCGTTCGGCGATCAGCCGGGCGCTCTCGCGTCTCGCACGCTCGCCCTCGTGATCGAGGTGGACGTTACAGAGCGCGAGCGGCTCGTCGCTCTTCCGGTCCCGCACGTGTACCCACGTGAGGATCCGGGGGAGCTTCGCGTCCCAGCCGACGCTGCCCGTCTCCCCCGACTCCGAGAGCCAGATCGTCCCCGTCCCCTCCACCGAGAAACGCGAGCGACGGACCCCGATCGGGCAGTGTTCGCCCTCACCGCTCGAGAGCCGGCCCCGACCGATCCAGGCGAACTCCGGGAGCCGCCCCCGGAGGTACTCGAACTGGTGGGTGAGCGGCTCCTGCAGCGCGACGAGGTCCGGCGAGTGAAACCGGATCGTCCTGGCTACCCGTTCTCGCCGGTTGGCCCAGGCGTGCTCGCCGTCCTCCTCGGTGTCGTACCTGACGTTGTACGTCAGGGCACGGAGCGTCTCTGGGCCGGTCATACCGCCCCCTCGCTACCAGATGACGGAACCCACACTCCCGATTACCCCGCCTCGGCCTGCCACTTTCGAACCCGGTCCTCGCTCACGCCATCGACCGCGCCGGCGACCGACTCGGGCTCGGCACCGGTCAGGTCGCTCACGCTCTCGATGCCCGCCGCGGCGAGTTTCTCGGCGGTCTTCGTGCCGAGACCCGGAAGCGACTCCAGGTCGTCGTCGCCGGCCTGGCTCGCCTGATACTCCCTGAAGTTGCAGATCGGACAGCCGAGCTCCCACGGCTCGTCGCCGTTGTGGACGACGAGTTCGGGCAGGTCGTGTTCCGCACACCGCTCGTCGGTCACCTCGATCTCGCCCCGGCGAGGTAACGGAAGCGAGTAGTCGCAGTCGGGATAGCGAGTACAGCCGACGAGCCGGGAGCCGCTTCTGAGCTGTTTGATCGCGAGCTCTCCACCCTCGTCGGTACCACACTCCGGACACGCCCCGATCACCTCGTCCTCGGCCTCGTCGGCGTCGTCGGCCTTGCACTGCGGGCAGCCGTGGACGAACGTGCTCCGCCCCGCGAGGATCTTCACCTCGCGCAGCCCGTGGTCGTCACAACGCTCCTCGCGAATCAGCGGCTTGCCCTGGTTCGGCAGCGGGAGGGTGTACTCGCAGTCGGGGTAGCCGTCACAGCCGACGAAGTACGACCCCCGTCTGCTGCGCCGCACCAGCAGGTCGTCGCCGCAGTCCGGACACGGCCCCAGCGTCTTATCGGCCTTCAGTGACTTCTGGAGGTGCTCGCCGATCTCCTCGCGAGAGCGTTCGAGGTCGGAAAACACCTCCTCGAGCATCTCCCGGGACTCGTCGGCTACCTCGTCGAGGCTCTTCTCGCCGCTCGCGATCGCCGCCATGTCCGACTCCAGCTGGGAGGTCATCGTTTCGCTCACGACCCGGTCGGCGTACTCCTCGGCGGCCTCCACGACCGCCGTCGCGAGCCGCGTCGGTCGCGGCGGGTCGTCCTCGACGTAGCCCCGGTCGTAGAGCTTCTCGATGATGTTGTGTCTGGTCGCCTTCGTCCCCAATCCGCGGGACTCCATCGTCTCGATCAGCCGCGACTGACCGTACCTGCGGGGGGGCTGGGTCTCCTTCTCCTCCGAGCAGGTCTCCGCGATCGAGAGCTCCTCGCCCTCCTCGACGGCTGGAACGTAGTTCTCCGAGGTGTTGTGGTACGGGTAGACCGCGTGGTAGCCAGGCTCCACCAGTCGTTTCCCGTTGGCCTTCAGCGTGAGCCGCTCGCCCAGATCCGACTCCGTGTCGATTCCCGCGACGACCTTGAGGTGTGCCCACTCCGCCGGCTCCGCGACGGTCGCGAAGAAGCGCCTGACGACGAGTTCGTAGAGCGTCCACTCCCGGTCCGAGAGCGCCGACCGAGAGGGCAACTCCTCGGTCGGGTGGATCGGCGGGTGGTCGGTCGTCTCCTCGTCGCCCCGCGTCGGGGTCAGCTCACCTGCCTCGAGCAGCGAGTCCGCGTCCTCGCCGAACGTCCGGTGGCCGGAGAACGCCGAGAGGAGTTCCTCGGGGTCGAGGTCCTGGGGATAGACGGTGTTGTCGGTCCGAGGGTAGGTGATGTAGCCCGCGGTGTAGAGGTCCTCGGCGATGCTCATCGCCCGACCGGCGGAGAAGCCGAGCGAGCTCGCCGCGCGGATGAACTGCGTGGTGTTGAACGGAGCCGGTGGTTCGTCCGTGCGGCGACGGCGGTTCACCGAGTCGACGGTGACCGACTCCGAGCGCGAAAGCACCTCGTAGACCGCCTCGGCACGCTCGCCGTCCCAGAGCCGCTCGGCCTCGTTACCCTCCTCGTTCCGGTAGAAGTACTGTGCCTCGAACGTCTCCTCGTTCTTCGCGAGGTCGGCGAACAGCTCCCAGTACGTCTCCGGGTCGAACGCCTCGATCTCGCGTTCGCGGTCGACGATCAGCTTGAGCGTCGGCGACTGGACCCTCCCGACGGAGATGAAGTCGTCGCCGAGCTGGCGGGCGGACAGGGAGAGAAAGCGCGTGAGCGCCGCCCCCCAGACGAGGTCGATGATCTGACGGGCCTCACCCGCCGCGGCGAGGTCGAAGTCGATCTCGTCGGGTTCGGCGAACGCTCGCTTGACCTCGTTCTCGGTGATCGAAGAGAACCGAACCCGGTCTATTTCTGCCTCCTCGTTCACCTCGCGAACGATCTCGTAGGCCTCCTTCCCGATCAGCTCGCCCTCGCGGTCGTAGTCGGTCGCGATCGTCACGCGTTCGGCCTGCCGGGCGTGGAGACGTATCGCGCGGACGATCTCCTCCCTCGTGGGGACCTTCTCGACGCCGGCGTCGATCAGTTCGACCGGCTCGACGTCGCGCCAGTCGTTGTACTCCGGCGGGAAGTCGACGGAGACGACGTGGCCGGAGAGCCCGATACACCGCTTGCCGCCCCAACGGTAGACGTTCACGCCGCCCTCCCGGTCGGCCTCGGCGGTCTCACCGCTCAGGATCTCCGCGATCCGTCTCGCGGCGTTGTCCTTCTCGGTGATGATCAGCTCCACCGGCTCACCCCCAGCGACTCCACGGACATAACTGGCCGGGCGTAGGCCGACCGCTCGCGTAAGCCTTTCGTCGGTCGGGCCGCCGCGAACCGGCCGCCCCGCTCGCACCGATGTAGGCGACTTCTTCGGTAGATAGTAAAAATCTATAAGTTGTTGGCGATCGAACCGTTCAGGTAGAGATGTCACTCGTCGCGACGAAAAAGAAGGGTGGTTCGGTGAACGCGCTCGAAGAACGCGTCGAGCGGCTCGAACGCCGGCTCGAATCGATCGGTAGAGCGGAGACGCGGTGTGCCCACTGCGACGAGGGCGTCGTCCACGTCGTCGACGACCTCATCCACTGTGACGGCTGTGGCTACCGCTGTTACCTCTGATACGGACGGCTGTAACTGGTTATCGGTGATCGCCGACCCGTAGGGGCGATCACCGGTAAGAGACGACAACCGTCCTTATGAGCGAATCCCACCGGGTCGGACCTACTCGTCCTCGGTCTCCCACTCCAGTGTGACGGTCACGGACTGTTCCTCACCGCCGAGCATCGGCGAGCGCTCGTCGGTCTCGATCTCGTAGGTGACCGCCGACGGCGGCGAGAGCCGAACCGTCTTGTTCCCGACCGCGACCTCGGCGTCACCCTGGCCCCGGAGCTCGCGGGCGAGCTCCTGGAGCAGGTCGGCCGCCTCGTCGCGCGAGACCTCCATCGATTCGGCAGTGCTATCGGCCATGAAAGAGATATCGGAGCGAGCCCGGGTATAGATGCCGCCGGACACTGCCGGGTCGCCCGGGAGACAGCCGGAGGTAGTCCGGCCGAGGCGCCCGTGGATACGGTGGATCGATACGGGACGTCGCGGTCGGTGGACCGATGGTCGATCCACACGACGACCCGATCGCGCTCGTCCCGTCGGAGTTCGACCGGTGGCGGGAGGCGTACGAACGCGAACGCGAGCGGCTTCGAACCCTCCTCCGGGAGCACGGGCTCTCCGACCGCGTCGAGCGGATCGAGCACGTCGGCTCGACGGCAGTCCCGGACCTGCCGGCCAAGGACGTCGTGGACCTGGATCTCGTCGTCGCGGACGGGTCGGTGCGAGCGGTCTCGCGGGCGATCGAGACGGACCTCGGCGGTACCCGTATCGAGAACGGGGAGGGCTGGCATCCGGTCTTTCGCCGCCACGAGGACCAACGGTTCAACGACCACGTCTTCGCCGCGTCGGATCCGGTGTGGAGAGTCAGCGTCGCGACCCGCGACGTCCTCCGCGCGCGCCCGCAGCTCCGATCGGAGTACGCCGAGGTGAAACGCGGACTCGCGGCGGAACACGACGAGTTGGAGGCGTACTCCGTGGGTAAGACCGCGTTCGTGGGGGAGGTGCTCGCGGTCGCACGGGAGGACGACGGGATCGAACTCGGGTTCGAGGTACCGGAGCTCTAAACGACGGGGAACTGTGTCATAGGGATCATCGTGAGAGTTCATACTTCCTCGATCGCGAATCGAACGACTACGGTAATGTGCTCGTCTGAGAGATCCGGGTGGCTACGATGATCCCTATCAGAACCTCGACGTCACGTTCGAGCGTACTGGACGTCCTCGTCCAGTTCGACCTCGGAGTAGTGACTCGCTCCGACGCTCGCCGAGGGGGTCGTGGAACTCCCGCTTCGAACGGTCGGCGAGCTCTCTCGCCTTGCCGAACGAAAGCGCTCCACGAGCGTACAACGAGACGGCCAGTTCCTCCCGGTCGACGCTTTCATGCGCTCTTCGGGACTCGAAGCGCGTCGTAGATCTCCTCGGGGAGGTCGATCGCGGCCACGACAGGGGAAACGACCGGTCGGGGAGGACGCGTTCGGCTACGACGACCTATCCCTCTAACTCCGTGCGCAACAGCCCGTTTACGGTACCGGGATCGGCGCTCCCGCCCGTCTTCGCCATCACCTGGCCCACGAGGAAGTTGATCGCACCGTCCTCGCCGGCGTGGTAGTCGACCACCGCCTCCGGGTTCTCCTCGATCGCCTCCGAAACCGCGCTCTGGACCTCGTCCTCGTCGCTCCTGCCGAGGCCCTCGCGCTCGACGATCGTCTCCGGGTCGTCGCCGTCGTCGAGCATCCCTCTGAGGACGACCTCACGGGCGTTTTTCGCCGTGATCTCCTCGTTCGAGACGAGTTCGACCAGCCGACGGATCTCCTCGAGCCTGTGGGTGACGTCGGTGATCTCTCCGTCTCTGTAGTGGAGTTCGCCGAGCAAGGTGTCGGCGACCCAGGTCGCCGCGAGGTCCGGGTCGAACTCGCTCGCGAGCGACTCGTAGAAGTCCGCGACCTGCTTCGTGGAGGTGAGCTTCGACGCCTCCTCCCGACCCAGGCCGTACTCCTCTCGGAACCGTTCGCGGCGGGCTTCGGGGAGCTCGGGGATCTCGATGCGTTCCTTCCAGTCGGCGACTCTGAGCACCGGCAGGTCCGCCTCCTCGAAGTAGCGGTAGTCCTTTTCCTCCTCTTTCGAGCGCATCGAGACGGTGATACCGCGCGATTCGTCCCAGTGACGGGTCTCCTGTTCGATCGCTCGCCCTCGCTGGATCGCGTTGCGCTGGCGGGTCACCTCGTATGCGAGTGCCTTCTCCGCACCTTTGTGACTCGAGATGTTCTTCACCTCGGTCCGGTTGGCGGCGGCGAGCGCCTCCGTCCCGATCGAGCCGTCGCCCTCGATCTCCTCGTCGGGAACCATCGAGATGTTCGCGTCCACCCGCAGGGAACCGTCGCGGGTGCTGTCGAAGATCCCGAGGTACTCGAGCACCTCCTCCAGTTTCGCGAGAAACCCCCTGACCTCGGTCGGCGAGCGGAAGTCGGGGTCGGTGACGATCTCCATCAGCGGGACGCCCGCGCGGTTGTAGTTTATCAGCGTATAGTCGGCGGCTGCGATAGAGCCACCCTCGTGCTGGAGGCTTCCGGGGTCCTCCTCGAGGTGTGCGCGGGTGATCCCGATCTCGCGACGCTCGCCCTCGACGCTGATCTCGACGCTGCCACCCCGACAGATCGGCTCGTCGTACTGGGTGATCTGGAAGTTCTTCGGCAGGTCGGGGTAGTAGTAGTTCTTCCGGTGAAAGCGCGTCTCCTCCGGTATCTCCGAGTCGAGCGCCTTCCCGAGTTTCACCGCCGCCTCGACGGCGGCCTCGTTGAGCACCGGGAGCGCTCCCGGGAGGCCGAGACAGACGGGACAGACGTTCGTGTTCGGCTCGTCGCCGAACGACGTCGAACAGCCACAGAAGACCTTCGTTTCGGTCTCGAGCTGGACGTGGACCTCGAGCCCGATGACGACGGCGAGTTCGCGTGCCTCGGTGGCCTGTGCGGTCATCGACTCGCGCTTTGCCGCCCTGTGAGGTAAGGCTGACGGGATCGCTCGTCCGGGGGCTCCGATGATAACTGTTAACTCGCGATGTGCCGGACTGGGGTGCATGATCGACCTGGACATCGATATGCGACAGTACGACTGTCCGTTCATCGACACGACCGACGACGTCGACATCGCGTTCTCGGCCGTCCAGTGGCAACTCGACACCGACGCCGAGGAGCTGGAGACGCGTCTGATCGCGAGGGCGGGGTCGGCGGGCGCGCTCGAGAGTGGGCTCCACCAGCTCCGCGACCACCGGAACATGAACGACTGTTACGTCCTCTCGAAACACGACGACGTCGCACAGATCGGGACGGTGATCGAGCAGACGAACGCGATGCGCACGATCCAGCGAAACGGCGGCTACATCACCGGCCCGTTCCACATCGAAGGGGGTCGCGAGCACTGGCACGTCGGCTTCGACGACGACGAGGCCGAGGAGACGACCCTGGCGGAGCTCACCCGACAGAACGACTTCAACGTCGAGAGCCGCGACCGGTTCGGGGCGACCGAACTGTTCGACCTGATAGAGAACTCGGACAGTGCCCTCCGGCTGCTCGACGGCTGTCGCTCGCTCACCGAGACCGAACGCGAGACGTTCGAGGTCGCCTCCCGGTTCGGCTACTACGAGACCCCGCGAGGGGCGACGCTCGACGAACTCGCCGATCACTTCGAGATATCGAAGACGGCCGTCTCGATGACGCTCCGACGGGGCGAACGAAAGATCCTCGGCGCGGCGGTGACGGTTCTCGACGAGCTCGACGGCGACGACGACCGCTGAGGGGGATCGTCGGTGCCGACCGTCTCTCTCGGGCGTACAGACCACCGGCGTCGTCGGATTCGGGGTCGAGGATCGGCGAGTCGACTGTGATCTCTCGGAGTCGCCCGGACCGTCGCCGGCCTGCCGGCGACGGGCCTCGGCACGAACGACCCGCGATAAGAACCCGTCAGCCGCCGCCCTGCATCAGCGTCTGGATCTCCGGGTCGCGCGCGAGCACCTCGGGGTCGCCGCTGTCGACGATCTCGCCGCGTTCGATGACGTACATCCGGTCGACGATCTCGGGGACGTGACTCGCGTTCGACTCGGCGATC
>SKXI01000216.1 GCA_007128515.1 Halococcaceae archaeon
ACCGTTTCACGGTTCGTCCGCGAAGCCGCGCTATCGCGACGAGCCGTCGGTATCGGGTGCACTCGGGAGGACCCCTCGCGCTACTCGAAGCCCGCTTCGAAGACGAACGTCCCGTCGCGCTGGACGACCTCGCCGTCGACCTCCAGTACCGAGTCCTCGGCCATGTCGACGATCATGTCGACGTGGGTCGCGCTCTCGTTCACCGCGTTCTCCTCGCCGACGCACTCGTCGTAGGCCATCCCGACGGCCATGTGGACGGTGTCGCCCATCTTCTCGTCGAACAGCATGTTGTAGGTGAACCGATCGATCTCCCGGTTCATCCCGATGCCGAGCTCGCCGAGGTAGCGCGCACCCTCGTCGGTCTCCAGGATCTCCGTGAGCACGTCCTCGTTCTTGGCGGCGCTGTGGGCGACGACCGCACCGTCCTCGAACTCGAGGCGGACGTCGGTGATCTCGCGTCCCTGCTGGTAGAGCGGCTTGTCGAAGTGAACCGACCCCTCGACGCTCTCCCTGACCGGCGCGGTGAACACCTCTCCTCCAGGTAAGTTCTTCTCGCCGTAGTCGTTGATCGTCCGGTTGCCGGCGACGCTCATCGTGAGGTCGGTTTCGGTACCCGAGCGGATCCGCAGCTCCTCCGCCGGGTCGAGGATCTCGACCATCCGTTCTTGCTGCTCGCGCTGGGCCTCCCAGTCCTTGTTCACGGCGTCCCAGACGAAGTTCTCGTATCCCTCGGTACTCATCCCGGCGAGCTGGGCGTTCGCGGGCGCTGGAAAGCCCGTGAGACACCAGCGCTTCGAGAGCCGTTCCTGCCTGATCGGCTGCTGTGCCCGCGAGTACTCCGCGTTGATCGCGGGGTCGACGTCGCTCGTCTCGGTGACGTTCTCGTTCGCTCGAACGAAGACGAAGACGTCGGCCGCCTCGGTGAGCGCTCGTTGGTGGTCCGGCGTCTCGAACTCGCCGTCGGAGGCCCTGAGGTACGCCCGGCTCGCGCGGTCGTCGCCGCTCAGGTAGACCGGGTTCGCCCCGACGTCGCCACAGACCTCGTGGAGCGCGACGGCGAGGTCCGAGGCGACCGGGTGCGCGGCGATGACGACGTTATCCCCGGCACCGAGATCGACCGAGTGCTCGGCGATCACGCCTGCGTGTTCGCGGATGCGTGGGTCCATTGTGTCGTACTGGTATATGTGGTGGCAAACGGGTTCCGGTTCCGCGTGATCGCCGTCGGAACCGGGCTCGTACCGGTCGCGATGGGCTGCGCTCGACGACCCCTCGAACACCGGCCGGCGCGGGTCCACGTCCGGTCAGCGTCGCCACCGAAAACCCGTTCAGCGACCTTTATTCGCGGACCCGTCCTCGAGTGATCGCGGCGGGACGAGGTGATCGCATGAACGACGGAGAGGAGGTAGAGGGGGACGAGAACGCGGCGAGAGACCGCGAGACGACTCGCGAGCGGTGGGCTCCGACGGCGCCCGGCGATCGGTCCGTGAACGTCACCGACGGTCGACTGTTCGTCCCTCTGGTCGTCCTCTCGGCCCCGGTCGTCGTCGCGTACACGCTCGACATCGTCTACTACGTCGTCGACCTCTACTGGATCGGTTATCTGGGAACCGACGCGGTCGCCGCGATGTCGTACTCGTGGCCGATCCTCTTTCTCTTCACGAGCCTCGGGATCGGTATCACGACCGCAGGGACCGTCCTGGTCGCTCAGAACAAGGGAGCCGGTCGGCTGGCTCGATCTCACCACGTGGCCGGACAGACACTATCGGTCGTCTCGGTACTCTCGGTCGCGATCGCGGCTTTCGGCTACCTGCTTGCCCCGTGGATGCTCGCGCTGATCGGTGCGACACCGGGGAGCGACCCGCACACGATGGCGGTCAGTTACACCCGCATCACGTTCCTCGGGATGGTCCCGATCTTCTGGTTCTTCGTCTTCGACGCGCTCTCCCGGGGATGGGGCGATACCCGAACCCCGCTCTACCTGATGGCGGCGAGCGTCGGGGTGAACGTCGTCCTCGATCCGTTCGTCATCCTCGGGTTCGCGGGGAACCCAGTCTTCGGGTGGTTCGGCGTCGAGGCGCTCGGGACCACCCTCTACGAACGGACCGGGTTCGACGGCTACGGGATCGAAGGGGCGGCGCTCGCGTCGGTGTTCTCCCGAACGCTCGCCGCTCTCGTCGCGCTCTCGTTGCTCTTCTCGGGTGCGATCGGGCTCCGGGTCGACCCCTCGGAGCTCCGTCCGAACCGAGAGAGCGTCGCTGAGATCGTCGAGATCGGGGTGCCGACCTCGCTCGAGATGGGCCTGCGAGCGAGTGGGGTGACGGTGATGACCGCGATCGTCGCCCTCGAGGGGGACACCGCGATCGCGGCGTACGGGATCTCGGAGTACCTGGCGGCGTTGCTCCTGGTGCCGGCGATCGGCCTCGCGCGGGGGACCGAGACGGTGGTCGGACAGAACCTCGGTGCCGGACAGACGCGGCGGGCGAAACACGCGGTCTACATGAGCGCGGCGATCGTCGCCACCGCCTTCGTCGTCGTCGTCGCCGCCGCCTACCCGGTCGCGGAGTCGATCGTCGGACTGTTCGTCTCGGCCGAGCCGGGGTCGAACGCCGCGGCGGAGGTCGTCCGGATCGGTTCGGCGTTCGTCTGGATTATCGGCCCAACGTACGTCTTCTACGGGGTGTTTCAGGTCGTCCTCGGCGCGTTCCGCGGGAGCGGCCACACCCGCCTCGCGCTGGCGTTCGCGGTGATGGAGCTGTGGGCCGTCAGGCTCCCGCTGAGCGTCGCTGCCCTCCTCTGGGTCGACGCGGGCGTTATCGGGATCTGGTACGCCTTCGCAGCTTCGTACGTCCTCTCGACCCTCGTCACCGCCGCGTGGTTCCTCAGGGGAACCTGGACGATACCGGTCGTAGGTCGGTGAGACGGAGCGGTGTCCGTCCGATGGCGAGGCGGCCGGTTCCACCGATCGGCGGTCGTCGAGAACGCCGAACGAACCGCCGCGAACGCCGTCTATTTGCCCCTCCCGCAGGTACCACCCCACATGATCGACCTGCGAAGCGACACGGTGACGCGCCCCTCACGGGAGATGCGCGAGGCGAGCGCGGGTGCCGAGGTGGGCGACGACGTCTACGGCGAGGACCCGACGGTGAACGAACTCGAACGCCGGGCGGCCGACGCGGTCGGGATGGAGGCGGCGCTGTTCGTCCCGACGGGGACGATGGGCAACCAGATCGCCGGCCGCGTCCACACCGACCACGGCCAGGAGGTGCTCGCGGAACGCGACAGCCACGTCGTGAAGTGGGAACTGGCGGGCTTCGCACAGCACGCGGGCCTCCAGGTGCGGATGGTTGACGGCGACGACCGGGGCGTGGTATCGCCCGGACAGGTCAGAGAGAGCTACGTCGCGGAGGACCTGCACCGGCCCGGCACTGGACTACTCTGCCTGGAGAACACCCACAACAGCAAGGGTGGGACGGCGATCGCGAAGGAGGACGTCGACGCGGTCTGCGACGAGGCGAGTGAGCTGGGAGTGCCCGTCCACGTCGACGGCGCGCGGCTGTTCAACGCGGTAGCGGCGCTCTCGACGCCCGCCCCGGAACTCGTCGAGAACGCCGACTCCGTCATGTTCTGTCTCTCGAAGGGGCTCGGCGCGCCGGTCGGCTCGGTGTTCGCCGGGAGCGAGGGACTCGTCGAACGCGGGCGTCGCGAGCGAAAGCTCTTCGGCGGTGGGATGCGCCAGGCGGGCGTACTCGCCGCACCGGGCCTGCTCGCCTTGGAGAACCGCGAACGGCTCGCGGAGGACCACGAGAACGCCCGTGCGCTCGCGGAGAGTCTCGACGGCGTCGGCGGATTGCGGGTGCCGACGCCGGAGACGAACATCGTCCTCCTCGACACCGACGGGACCGGCCGGACCGCCGAGGAGTTCCTCGGCGTCTGTTCGGACGAGGGGGTGCTCGGCGTGCCGTTCGACGAGCACGTCGTCCGGTTCTGTACGCACCTCGACGTCGACAGCGAGGACGTCGAAGCCGCCGTCGAGCGGGTCTCGTCGGCGCTCTAGCGTCGGCCCGAACGAGTCTCGATGTCGGGCTAGCGCCGACCCTGGTCGATGCCCTCGCGGAAGCTGAGCAGCACCCGTCGGACGAAGACGAACGTCCCGAAGACGAAAAAGAGCAACAGCCCGATCATGGCGAGGAAGGCGGGATCGGTGAGCATACTCGCCCGAAGCGGTCAGCGGCCAAAGCCGTTACGGGCGCCGATCACGTGCAGGCTCGGCGGTTATTTTCGTGTGCGCGATAGCCCGGCCTATGGACCACGACCAGTTCATCGGTGCGGTCCAGCACCGTGCACGGCTGAGTTCGCGCGGGGAGGCCCAGGAGGCGACGCGGGCGACGCTCTCGACGCTCGCCGAACGGATCCAGGACGGACAGGCCGAGAACCTCGCAGCGCAGCTGCCCGAGCCCCTCGAGACGCCGTTGGTGGAGGGCGAGGAGACCGAGTCGTTCGACGTCGACGAGTTCGTCGCGCGGGTCGCCGAGCGGGACGCGAGCGTCGGCGAGGGCGCGGAGAGCGAGGCCGACGCGGCCCACCACGCCCGTGTGGTCTTCGACGTGGTGAGCGAGGCGGTGACCGAGGGACAGTTCGAGGACGTGAGAGCGGGGCTTCCCGACGGCTACGGGACGCTCTTCGAACTCGCGGAGAGCGAGGGTGAACCGCCCGGCGACGGGTGATCGGTGACGACACCGGACCGAACGTTCTTATCAGTCGGAGACGAAAGCCGGTCGATGGCCGGCCTGTTGCCCTCCAGTCCGGACACCTCCGGCGTCGAGGACGCCGAGCCGCGGGTGATCGGCATCGAGGGCGACGACGCGGACGCGCTGATCGGTGCGCTCTCGTCGGAGACCGCCCGCTCGATGCTCGCGGCGCTCCACGACGAGCCGGCGACACCCTCGGCGGTCGCCGCACGCGTCGACACCTCACTGCAGAACGCCCAGTACCACCTCGGAAAGCTCGAAGCGGCCGACCTGATCCGCGAGGTCGGAACCGCCTACTCGGAGAAGGGTCGCGAGATGAGCGTCTACGCACCGTCCGACGCCCCGCTGGTCGTCGTCGCCGGCACCGAGGAGGAGACCTCCGGGTTGCGGACGGCGCTCTCGCGACTGCTGGGCGCGGTCGCCGCCCTGGGCGTCGGTAGCGTCGTGGTCGAGCAGTTCCTCGGTGACGGGGTGCTCCCGGGTGATCTCGGCGTCGCCGAGGACGACGTGGCCGAGGACCCGGTCGTGCCGGACGAGGAGGTCGAGGACAGCGAGGAACCCGATGAGGTGGCCGAGGAGCCCGCAGAGGAGGCCCCCGAGGAGGACGTCGCCGACGACGCACCGACCGACGACGTGGCGACGCCCGAGGAGGCACCGGTGCCCGACGTCGGCGTCGTCGAACTCGGCGAGGTGACCCTCGCGCTGCCACCCGGGGTGCTCTTCTTCCTCGGTGGGCTGGTCGTGATCGCCGCGCTCGTCGCACTCCAGTACGCGCGGTACTGAGATCGATCCGCACTCGCGCCCCCGTGATCGACCGGAGGTACCCCGTGGGTTTTTAGCCCGGAACGACCCAGTCAGAACGTGGCCCAGACGAACGGGTACCTGCAGTTCTTCCCGTACGACAGCCCCTACGAGAACCAGCGCGAGGCGATGGACCGCATCGCGAACGCGCTCGCACGCGGCCAGAACGTGCTGTTCGAGGGCGCCTGCGGGACGGGGAAGACGCTCTCGGCGCTGGTCCCCGCGCTCAGCCACGCCAGAGAACACGACAAGACGGTCGTCATCACGACGAGCGTCCACCAGCAGACCCGACAGTTCATCGCCGAGGCACGGGCGATCACCCGCGAGGAGCCGATCCGGGCGGTCGTCTTCCGGGGGAAGTCCTCGATGTGTCACATCGACGTCGGCTACGAGGAGTGTCAGGTCCTCCGGGACAACACCCGGGAGGTCGTCGAGGTCGAGCGCGATCTGGCGCAACTCGAGCGGCGGGAACGGGACCTGCTCGCGGACGCACAGGGTGGGAACGGCGAGGCCGCGGAGGCGCGCGCGGCCGTGATGGACGAACTCGAGACCGTCGAGGAGCGGCTCTCGGATCTCGAGGAGACGAACACCTGCGAGCAGTATTACAGGAACCTCTCGACCGATACGGAAGGGTTCTACCGCTGGCTGTTCGAGGACGTCCGGACGCCCGACGAGATCTACGACTACGCCGACGAGCGCACGCTCTGTGGCTACGAACTCCTCAAAGAGGGGATGGAGGGCGTCGACCTCGTCGTCTGTAACTACCATCACCTCCTCGATCCGGGGATCCGAGAGCAGTTCTTCCGCTGGCTCGGTCGCGATCCGAGCGACGTGATCTGCGTCTTCGACGAGGCACACAACGTCGAGGACGCCGCGAGGGAGCACGCGACCATCACGCTCACGGAGACGACGCTCGACAGCGCGCTCGACGAACTCGCGGAGTGCGACGACTCGCGTGCCGAACACGCACGGGCGACCCTCGTCGCCTTCCGCCGGGCGCTCGAGACCGTCTACGAGGAGTCCTTTTCGTTCGGCGAACGCGAGGCGGTCGGCGAGAACTGGCGTGACGTGCCGATCGAGAACGAGGCGTCGAGAGACGACCTGACGATCGAGTTCCTCGGCGAGTACACTGGTCGGGGGATCGACCGCGACCTCGACGCGGCGCTCGCGCTCGGCCGGGACCTCGATCGACGGTACGAAGAGGCGTACAAGTCGGGCCAGGCGGCGACCAGGAAGGAGTGCCAGACGCTCACCGCGGCGGCGTTCGTCGAGCGCTGGCTGGAGGAGGGGACCGAACCCGACCGGTATCCCGTCGTCTCGGTCCGGCGCGACGGCGGATCCGATGAGGTCTACGGCCGAGCGGAGCTCTACACCTGCATCCCCAGGGCCGTCGCGGGAGAGCTCTTCTCCGAGGTGTACGCGAGCGTGCTGATGAGCGCGACCGTCAGGCCGTTCGACGTCTTCGCGGACGTCCTCGGACTGGAAGAGCCGGTGACGATGGCCTACGGGATGACGTTCCCCGAAGGGCGCAGACGCACGTTCGCGGTGGACGTCCCGCCGCTCTTCTCGAGCGACCGCGAGGACAGGGAGGTCCAGCGGACAGTGAGTACGGTCATCGAGGACGCCATCCGGATGACCCCGGGCAACACCCTGCTCTTCTTCCCGAGCTACCGCGAGGCGGAACGCTACCACGACCTGGTCTCGAGCGAGGTCGACGCCGACTGCCGCCTCGACCGGCCCGGGATCCGCGCCGAGGAGCTACGGCAGGAGTTCACCAGTTCGGGGAACGCTGCGCTCTTTACCTCGCTGTGGGGGACGCTCACCGAGGGTGTGAGCTTCGACGGCGACGACGCCCGGACGGTCTGCGTGATCGGGGTGCCGTATCCGCACCTCGACGA
>SKXI01000405.1 GCA_007128515.1 Halococcaceae archaeon
CGCGTGGGAGTGACCCTCGTGTATTCGAAGGTCAACCTGGCCGACGTGCCTGAGAGGGATCCCGACGCCGCCGAGCCGACCGTCCAGTCCGTCGGCTACGAACTGCGTCCGGAGAACGTGCGGCCGAACGTCTGGCGGTACGAGGCGGGCGAGTCCTCGCCCGACCACCACCACGAGGAACAAGAAGAGCTCTACGTCGTCCTCGACGGCGAGTTCGTCCTCACGGTCGAGGGCGAGGATCTCGCCCTGGAGCCGGACGACTACGTCGTCGTCTCCCCCGAATCGAGGCGGAGGCTCACCGCGAAAACCGACGCTACCGTCCTGATCGTCGGAGCCCCGAACGTGAAGGACGACAGCGTCGTCCACGCGTGAGCGACCGGTCGGGGCCGATCGCTACCACCGCTCGGTCGACCGCTCCGTCTCGCTGTCGCGACCGCCCCGTCGTGCGCCGTCCGACCGCATCCGCCGTGCCCGCAGGTCGTCGAGCGACTCCGTCGCACGAAGCCGTCGCACCCGACGGTCGAACTCCTCGTCGTCGATCTCGCCGCGGGCGTAGCGGCGTCGGAGCTGTGTGAGCGCCTCCTCGTCGGTCACCGGCTCGCTCGCGTCGATCACCTTGTACTCCGAGTCGTTGACGTACCGGTAGGCACCGTAGAGGAGGTTGCCGACCCCGAGGGAGAACCAGGCTGTCAACAAGAAGACGACGACATGGCCGAGCTTCGAGCCGTAGTTCGGCCGTTTGAGCACCGCTCGCTCGCCGTCGATCGCTTCCAGCTGCCAGCCACCGACGGTCTCCTGGCCGATCCGGCGTTCGAGTCGCTCCGAACCCACGTCCGTCCCTGCTCTCCCCGGAGCGAAAAAGGCGTCGCCGAGTGCTGTACCCTTATTGTGGTCGCCCGCGACCGGACGGACATGCAAGGGACGGTCTGTGTGACGGGCTGTTCGTCCGGGATCGGTCGGGCGACCGCGCTGCGATTCGTCGAGGAAGGGTGGCGGGTCTACGCGACCGCCCGCGACGAGACGGACCTCGTCGCGCTCCGGGAGGCGGGCTGTGTGACCGACTCGCTCGACGTCACCGACGACGCCGACGTCGAGCGGGTGATCGACCGGATCGTCGACGAGGAGGGGTCGATCGACTGCCTTGTGAACAACGCGGGCTACGGCCAGTTCGGACCCGTCGAGGACGTCCCGGTCGAGCTGCTCGACCGACAGTTCGACGTGAACGTCTACGGTCCACACAGGCTGACCCGGGCGGTGCTCCCGCACATGCGCGAGGCGGGCCGCGGCCGGATCGTCAACGTCTCGAGCGTCGCCGGGCGGCTCTCGTTCCCCGGCGGCGGGGCCTACTGCGGGTCGAAGGCGGCCCTCGAGGCGATGAGCGACGCGCTCAGGCCCGAGGTCGAGCCGTTCGGGATCGACGTGATCGTCGTCGAACCCGACCCGGTCGAGACCGGGTTCGTCGACCGCGTCCGTCACGAGGTCGACCGGCTCCCGAAGTCGGGCGCGTACGCGGGCTTCTACGAGCTTCTCGACGACGCGGCGCTGCTCTACGGCGACGGGCCGGGCGCGAGCACGCCGGAGGAGGTCGCGGCGACGATCACCGAAGCGGCGAGCTGTCTCGACCCCGCTCCGCGGTACCAGGTCGGCACCGTCTCGAGCACGCTCGTGTTCGCTCGTCACCTGCCCGACGCCTGGCGCGACGCCGCCTACCGCCTGCTTGGGAAGGTGGTGCCGTGATCGAGGGGCGCGCGGCCCACGAGGGGACGCCCGCGCGCGAGACCGCGCTCGACTGTATCGAAGCCGGCCTGGAGGCCGCCGACCCGGAACGGATCGTCGCGGAGACGCTCTCGGTCGACGGGTCGGTGCTCACCGTTCTCGACACCGAGTACGACCTCGACGCGTTCGAGGAGCTACTCGTCCTCGGAGGGGGCAACGCCGCCGGACGGATGGCGGTCGCCCTCGAATCGCTGCTCGGCGACCGGATCGACCGCGGGGCGGTCGTCACGGACGCGCCGGGGGAGACGGCGAGGATCGACCAGCTCCCGGGCGATCACCCGGTGCCGAGCGAGCGCGGTGTGGAGTCGGCCCGAAGAGTCCTGGACCTGGCCGAGAGCGCCGGAAAAGGGAGTTTGGTACTGGTCGCGATCACCGGCGGCGGGAGCGCGCTGATGCCCGCGCCGGCGGGCGACGTCCCACTCGGGGACCTCCAGTCGGTGACCGAGTCGCTGCTCGGCAGCGGGGCGACGATCGACGAGATCAACGCGGTCAGGAAGCACTGCTCGGCGCTCAAGGGCGGCCACCTCGCGCGGAGAGCAGCGCCAGGGAAGGTAGTCGGACTGCTGCTCTCGGACGTCGTCGGCAACGACCTGAGCGTGATCGCGAGCGGGCCGACCGTCCCGGACGAGACGACCTACAGTGATGCGCTCTCGGTGCTCTCCCGGTACGAAATCGACCCGCCAGAGACGGTGCGAACGCGCCTCGAAGCCGGTGCCGAAGGTGAGCGCGAGGAGACGCCGGACGCCGAGGACCCCTCGTTCGAGCGCGTCGAGAACCACGTGCTGGCCGACGGTTTCACGCCGCTCGAAGCGGCCGCCGAGGTGGCCGGGGAGCGCGGCTACCGGGTCCTCAGGCTCTCCTCGCGGATCCGCGGCGAGGCGCGCGAGGCGGCGAAGACCCACGTCGCGATCGCGGAGGAGATGCGGGCGACCGGCAATCCCCTCTCCGTCCCTAGCGTCGTCGTGAGCGGCGGCGAGACGACCGTGACCCTGCGTGGTGACGGGACCGGCGGGCCGAACCAGGAGTTCGCGCTCTCGGCGGCGATCGAACTGGTGGGAACGGAGGATACCGCGCTCGCGGCGGTCGACACCGACGGGATCGACGGCCCGACCGAGTTCGCGGGAGCGCTGGTCACCGGGGAGACGGTCGATGACCTCGGTGTCGCACAGGAAGCGCTCGCGGAGAACGACGTCACCCCCTTCTTCGACGAGCGGGCGTCGCTCCTGCTCACCGGCCCGACCGGGACGAACCTCAACGACCTGCGGGTACTGGTCGTCGAGTAGTTCGCGCTCCCTCGACCTCGGAGTGTGCGAGGTAGGCGACGTGGTAGCGGATCGAGCAGGCGAGCAGACAGTCGAGGACGACGAAGGCGGCGTGAAACGGCGTCACCCGGGTGTAGCCGGCCGGCCCGGGAAAGCCCTGGATCGTCCGGAGTCGCCACCCGTCGATCCCCGGCTCGACGACCTCCTCGTACCGACCCCAGCGGTAGCACGTCGGGAAGGCGTCGATCTCGGGGGTGAGTTTCCCCTGGAGGCGGTGGACGAACGTGTGGAAGCGAAACGGCGTGCGGTCGGCCACCCTGGCGTAGTAGTGTCGCGGGTTCGGGACCAGAACGACGACGTGCCCGCCGGGGCGAGGACCCGATCGATCTCGCGCAACGCGGCGGCCGGGTCGGGGAGGTGTTCGAAGACGAACTCGGAGAAGACGAGGTCGAGCGCGTCGTCTGCGAACGGGAGGCGGTGGCCGTCGCCGACGACCCTGGCGAGGATCGCGTTCCGCGAGAGGTCGGACGCGTCGGCGTCGACCGCGACGACCTCGCCGGAGAGCGCCTCCGCGAAGCCGTGTTTGTCCCGGCCGGAGCCGAAGTGGAGGGCTCTGGTGGATGGGATCGACCGCAGGAGGTCCTCGTAGGCGTCGAACGGGTCGGGTATCTCGGGAAGGACCGCCTCCTCGGTCCGTCTGTTCACCCCGTCGATCCGGGCCGCGTATCCACGAAGCGCCCCTTCGACAGCGTCCGCGACCGACATGACCTCAGTAACGACGAGCGGTGGCAAGTACGCTCTCCCGTCGCGTGCCGGTGAGAGGGTTCGAGCGCCCGCTCGGGGCTCAGTCGAGACAGGCAGCGACGAACCGGAGCATCCGCTCACCGCGCACCTCGTCGGCGAACAGCGGGACGCGTTTGACGTCGTGGCCCCTGAAGAGGTCCTGTGCGCTCGTGAGCGCCTTCTGTTGAACGGACCAGCGGCGTTGACAGAACTCGCAGTCCTCGAGATCGGGCGAGACGAACCACTCCGAGTCGGCGTCGGTGACGGAGGAAAGCGGCTCCATCACCCGGTTGACGACGACCGTCGAGACGGGGATCTCGAAGCCCTCGAGCCGGCCCAACAGCCGTTTCGACTCGACGACGCTCATCTCCTCGGGGACCATCACGATCCGGAAGTCCGTCCGTGTCGGGTCGCGAAGCATCCCGCGCAGCCGTTCGATCCGCTCCCGGAGCGCCTCCAGATCCGACGCGCCGGCCATCTCGTCGGGGGCGTCGTCGCCGAACATCCCCTTCACGTTCGCGAAGAGTCCCTCGAAGCGCTTTCTGAGCGTGAGCATCCGCCCGAGCGTCGTGTCCATCAGTTCGGGGAGTTCGAGCAGCCGGAGGGTGTGGCCCGTCGGCGCGGTGTCGATCACGACCCGCTCGAAGCGCTCGTCGTCGACGTACTCCAGCAGCTGCCGCATCGCGGCCGCCTCGTCGGCACCCGGCATCGGCCCGGAGAGCGGGTCGGCCACCCCCTCGTCGTCGAGATCACCGAGATCGCCGAAGAGCTCTTCCATCCCGCCGAGCGGGCTCTCGCCCTCGCCGAACATCCCCCCGGCGTCCATCGTGTCCGGGTCGATCTCGGCGGCGTAGAGCGGGACGTCCTCCCGGATCCGCGTCGGTTCGGCGGGTATCCGCGTCTCGAACGTATCCGAGAGCGAGTGGGCGGGGTCGGTCGAGACGACGAGCGTCGGCGTGTCGTCGCTCGCGCTCGCGAGCGCGGTCGCCGCGGCCATCGTCGTCTTCCCGACGCCACCTTTCCCCCCGTAGAGGACGTACTCCGGCGCGTCGACTCCCTCGGGTATCTCGACGGTCGGCTCCCCCTCGATCCGCTCGACCGGTTCGACGTCGAGTTCGGTCATACCTCCCCTGAAACGTCGAGGTCCCTGTACCCGTCGTTTCACCGCTCTCGCTCTCGTCGGAGCCCGAGCAGCACCCGCTGACGCCGCGCCAGCAGGTCGACGGTCTCCCGCAACCGGGAGACCTCGGCTTCGAGGCGGTCGATCCGGTCAAGAGCGGCCGGATCGGGAACGCCCAGGGCCGCTCGAAGCGCCTCGACCGTCTCCTCGCCGTCGCCGCGTTCGAGGTCCGAGAGCAACGCCTCCGCCACCTCTTCCCTCCCGACCGGCTCGTACGACTCCAGGAGGAGCCGGTACTCGTCGGCCGAGCTCGGTCGCGACCCGGGCTCGTTCGGGAACTCGGTGCCGCCGTCGGTGCGGGCTCGATGCTTCGGGCGTCTGGTTGGGGGACGCCGCGGGGACATAGGGGGAGGAGGTCCCCGGGAGCCTTACTAATCGTCCACCTAAGACCGCTTACACACGCGCTAACCCGGCGCGTTCACTCGAAGTAGGAAGCCAGCCGATCGGCGGCCTCCTCGACCCGCGGGGTGACGAGGGCGAACCGGATCCACTCGGTGCGCGAGCCGAACGTCTCGCCGGGCATCCCCGCCACGCCGGCCTCGTCGATCAGCCGCTCGACGTTTCTCATGGTACCTGGGAAGCCCTCGAACCGGGCCATCACGTAGAACGCCCCGTCGGGGCGGGTGTAGGAGGCCCCCGCCGCGTCGAGCGCGTCGGTGAACGCCGCGATCCGCTCGGCGACGAGCCCACGGTTTCCCTCGTAGTAGTCGGGGCCGGTCTCGCGTAGCGCCCGGAGGACGGCGTACTGTGTCGGCCGCGACGTCGCGACGACCGAGAGCATGTGTCTCGTCCGCGCGCCGCCGACCAGGTCCTCGGGGAACACGCCGTAGCCGACGCGAAAGCCCGTGATCGCCATCGACTTCGAGAAGGAGTTTGTGACCACTCTGTGTCGCGAGTCGACCGCCAGCGCGCTCTCGAAGCGTCCCGAGTGATCGAAGTGGTCGTAGACCTCGTCCGAGACGAGGATCGCGTCGTTCTCCTCGGCGATCGCACAGAGCGAGCGGATCGTCTCGCCACTGTAGACCGCCCCGGTCGGGTTGTTCGGCGAGTTGACCACGATCGCCGCGGTCTCCGCACTCGCCGTCTCGGCCACTCGCTCCGGGTCGAGCCGACCGTCCTCCTCGACCGGGACGTATCTCGCCTCGCCGCCGAGCATCGCGGTCTTCCCCGGGTAGTAGGGGTAGACCGGATCGGTGAGGATCACCTCGCTTCCCCGTTCGCGGTCGAGCGCGGCGGCCATCGCGAGCGTGTTCGCCTCGGCCCCGCCGTTCGTGACGATCACCGAATCGAGCGGAACACCACGCCGGGCCGCGATCTCCCCCCGGAGGTCGGCCAGACCGTCGCTCGGCGGGTACTGGAACTCCCCGCTGTCGAGGTCGGCGTACTCGGCGAGCGCCTCGCGGAGCGCCGCCGGGGGCTCCCAGTCGGGGTTGCCGCTCACCATGTCGATCACGTCGCGATCGGCCCGCCGTGCGTAGGACATCACGCGAAAGAACAGCGGTTCCTCGTACTCCATGATCGGACAACGCGATCGCCAGCCCTGCCGCTTTCGGTTCCGGCATCGCGGCGGTCGGTTCCGAGCGGTTAACCCGCCCCCGATCGAACGGGGGTTCATGACGGGCGCAGACCCGGCGGTTCCCCGGCGGGACGACGGAGCACTGGGCCAGGAAACCGACGACGGGCCGGTCGCGCCGTTCCCCGGGGGAGCCGCCACCCACCGGCCGGGTGGGGAGGGGGAGATCACCGAACGACGGACCGAAACCGACGGCGAGAGTCGGAGGGGCTGATGCCGAACCAGGTCGAGGCGCGGGTCGGAGCGGTACTTCGCGAGCGTGGCGAGACGGTCGCGACCGCCGAGTCCTGTACGGGGGGGCTGGTCTGCTCGCTGTTGACCGACGTCTCCGGGTCGAGCGCGTACGTCGACCGCGGGTTCGTCACCTACGCCTACGACGCGAAACGCGAAGTGCTCGGGGTGAGCCGGGAGTCCCTCGACTCTCGGGGGGCCGTGAGCCAGGCGGTCGCCAGGGAGATGGCCGCCGGCGCGCGCGACCACGCCGACACGACGTGGGGCGTCTCGACGACCGGGATCGCCGGCCCCGACGGCGGGAGCGAGGAGAAACCCGTGGGAACGGTCTGGATCGGCGTCGCCTACGCCGCGCCGTGGGGCAGCGAGGCGTCGTTCTCGCGCGCGGTTCTCGAGGAGTTCGACGGTGACCGGCTCGCGATCAAGCGTGCTGCCGCCGAGGCTGCGCTCTCCGAACTGCTCGGGGCGATCGAGGACGTCGAGGTGGGACGGACCGGGTGAGTCGATAGCCCTATGGGGGCCGCAGCACCCGGGCGAGTGTGAACAAGCGCGATCACGTCCTGAACGCCCTCCTGCTCTCGATCGGGCTCGGCTACGTCTTCGAGCCCGCTGGCGACGTCGAGACGTTCCGGCTGATCGC
>SKXI01000212.1 GCA_007128515.1 Halococcaceae archaeon
ATCGTCGAAATTACCACGGTGGCCTCGCGACAGGTATCTCCAACCGGTCTCAGGTCGCACCTTCGACCGTCCCGAGGACGATACGGGACGGGTCGGCGATCTCACTCTCGGCGTCGACGGCCTCCGGATCCATGAACAGGACCGCGTCGTCGACCATCCCGTCGTCGACGGTGACCGGGTGACCCAGACGGTCTTCGAGCGTCTCCCGGTCCTCGGCGGCCGCGTCCGCGTTCGGTGGCGAGAGGTAGAAGCCACACGCCCCGACGTCGACGTCGGTGTCGAGCGCCCCGGGTAGCTCGCACAACCCTTCGACGGTCACGTCGTCGAGCGTGCGGATCCGCACCCGCTCGGTGTCCGATCCGGAGGCGACGCTCGACTGCGTTCGGAGCCGTTCGACGAGTCCCTCGAAGTCGATCGCGTCCATGGGCGGTCGTCGTCGCGAGGGCGGTTAGCGAGTTCCCCGGCCTGTGAAAGCCACGCTCGGCCCGACGGCTCCACCGCGCGAGTCGGTTTACGACCCGTAGTATCGACCCGATCCGCTCACTCGTTGGAAGCAGTGTCCGTTTTCGAGCGTTCCAACGTGCCGGATCGGTGGTTCGTTGAAATCGCCGTGACGGACGGAGAGGACGTATGCAGCGGGGGAATACCGTTATCTACACCGGACGATCGATAGGTCGGGTGTGGCTCTTCCTCACACCGCCCTCGAAACCGGCTGTTCCCGCGGGCTGGCCGAGAGACCTGTGATACCGAGACGGTCGGTGCACACGACCGACTCCACGAGACAGCCGGACGAGAACCGTCTGCAGGGGTACCGAACCTGTGCTTATCGATCGCTCGCTTGGCCGGATATCTCCTCGAACTGGAACTCCCACGCTTGAATGTCCTGCATCGGTTCGGCCTCGGAGAACAGGCTTGGATACCAGGCGTTGTCACCGATTGCCTCTACGATATCATCCCATTCGTCATCAGCAACCCGACGGAGTCTCCCCGATGCAACGACGCTCCGCCAATCGTGCTTCGAGACTACCTCGTAGGTGGTGAAACCGGCTTTCTCGGTTCTCTCGGCGAACCGCTCCTTTTTGCTTCGTTCGCCTACACGCAGAAATACGAAGAACAGCCGGGATCCTCCATCGTAGCCGAACGAAACCGGAACGCCGTACGCTTCCGTTCCGTCCGTTAGGGAAAGCACTCCGAACCCTTGACTCCGTAAGAACCGATCGATCTGCCGGCCGTCCATCTCGATGCCCTGCAGTTCAGCGTGAGTTTCTGGTGCCATATCACTCTCGGGGTACGATGTCAGTATATGAATCACTTTGGCTGCGCACTGCTGGCCACTACTGACCTACACGACCACTGTCCCTGCCGATTCGCTAAGTATCGTGACAGAACGATTCCGAGGCTACGTAGGCACCCTGTGTCGTGCATGTAGTTCGTATCATAGGGGTCATCGTAGACGCTCGTAGATCTCTCACTCCGGAACCGAGGGACCTGATCGGGTGATCGGCCACCGAGATCTCTGGTTGGCTACGATGATCCCTATCAGTTCACTGGATACCATACCCGGACGTCTAGATACGTATGCTAGTCCGATCGGTAGCTCGGCAGCCGCACGGACCGTCCGCTCCCCTCGACGAACGGTAGTTCCACACGCTCCGCACCGACCTCCTCCCCGGTCACACGAACGGAGAGCTCCTCGCTCTCCAGATCGAACGGGACGAACGCGAACGCGATCGCGGTGTCGAGGAGGGGACTCTCCGCGGCACGAGTGACCTCTCCCACGGAGCTGTCGCCGTCGAAGACCGCGGCACCGGGTTCCGGAAGCGCCTCGCAGGCAAGCCCGACGAGCCGTTTGCTCGGTTGTCCCCTGTTCTCGACCCGGCTCACGACCTCCTGACCGACGAAACAGCCCTTCTCGAAGTCGACCGCGTTTCGCAGCCCGACGACGTTCGGGATCCGTCCCTCCAGTTCGCCCGGGAAGAGCGGCGTCCCCGCCTCGAGCGCGAGCGACTCCCACGTCTGGAGCCCGAACGGCGCGGCGCCCGTTCCGAACGTCAACAGCCCGCTCACGACGCGTTCTGCCTCCTCGGCCCGACAGACAACCTCGTAGGACTCCTCGCCGAGCGGGTCGTCGCCCGCGATCACGGTGACGCCGACGTCCGCGATCTCGCCCCGGTCGAAGACGAGCGTTCCATCGGGTGCGCCGCGGTTGAACACGCTCCCGACCTTCTCCGTGGCGCTCGGTCCGTGGACGCCGAAGACGGCGAACGTTTCAGTAGCGGCCTCGATCGTCACGTCCTGGATGAACGTCTTCTCCGACCAGTCGGCGGCGATCGGTTCCGCGTGACCGGGCGCGGTGAACAGCAGCAGCCGCTCGCCGGCGTTGTAGACGTAGAGGTCGGTCACGATCCCGCCCTGCGGATCGCAGAGCAGCGCGTAGACGCCCTGGCCGTCCTCCCCTGGCACCCGATTCGAGACCACGTTGTCGACGTACTCGACGCGATCCTCGCCGGTAACGCTCACGACCCCGTAGGGGGCCTCGGTCACGCCGACGGCGTTTCGCACCGCGCGGTGGGTGCGGTCGGGTCGGCCGTAGTGAAGCGGGTAGCGTCGACTGCCGCGGTCGGTGAAGACGGCGCCGTGGTCGGCGTGAAACGACTCGACGACGGTCATCGCGGCCTCCGGGTGTGCATACCGGGGGTTGGGCACGCTGGGTCTAAAGGGGTGTGACTGATACGGACTGCTGGAACGATCTACCGGCGCAACGGCGATCGTCCTGCGGTTGGCCGGTAACGACTCACAGCAGACCGTACGAGGCCCGTTCATAGGTGATCCCTGTCAGAACGGGAGCCGATCCCGGACCCGGTCGAGCAACGACCGTTCCTCGTTCTCGACCGGCGTGATCGAGTCGGCGGGACGGATCACCGTCCGGTCGCCGTTGTCCTCGACGGTGATGAGGTCGTCGTTCTTCAGGTTGCGGAGCGCCTCCTCCAGCTCGTCGATGGAGACGTCGGCGGTGGCCCTGAGTTCGAAGACGGTGAGTCCCTCCTCGCGCCAGTCGACGAGCGCGTCGAGCACGGCGACCTCGTGCTCGTCTCGACTGCCGTACCCCCGCGATCTCGCCATACACCACACTCGTCCTTCGGGGGTCTTATACTGTCGGCTGTGCGTCGTTCGGCGCTCGTCCCGATGGGGAGGGTTTTTGGTCACCCCGAGAGATAGACAGCCAATCATGGGTCTCAGGTGTTCGCTTCTCGGGCACGAGTACGGCGAACCGGAAATCGAACGGAGCCGCGACGAGCAGGGAAACGAGGTCGTGATCACCGTCACGGAGTTCCAGCGATGTACCCACTGTGGCACCGCCTCGGTGATCAGCGAGAACACGGAGGTCAGCACCACCGAGGGGGCGCGGTCCTGGCCGGAGGTGTCGAACCGGGAATCGGCCACCTCGGCCGGGAACCCGGATCAGAGTTCCCAAGACGACCCGAACCGGGAGCCGCGACCCGACCCCGCCACACGGGGAGAGCCGGACCCCGTGACGACCCCTCGCACCGACACGAACCCCGAGTCGGGGAGGGTTCGTCCGCGCGAGCGGCCCGCCCGACGCAGCTCCCGGACCGACTCGTGGAGCGCCACCGCGAACTACGATCCGGACCAGGACGACGCGGAGATCCTCGAGGAGGAACCGGAGGGCCGGAGACCCGGCGAGTGGCCGACCCACGAGGACGAGCGAGCGGCACCGAACCCCGGCGCGACGGCGGGTCGCTGGCCGGAGACCGGGGGAGACGACGAGGGCTTCAGCGCGACCGCCGACGAGGAGACCCTCGCCGACGTCGAGGTGGGCGGCAAGTCGAACGACGACCGGGACCGGAACGTGACGTCGACGGAGACGGTCGTCGGGTTCGAACGGGCGTCGAGCGCCCCGGTCGCGGACCGCCCGGTCGGCTCCGGCATCGCGGGCGACCTCGTCTGTCCCTCCTGTGGCGCGGACGGGCTCGGGGATCGTCCCTCGCTCCGCGTCGGCGACATCTGTCCCGAGTGCCACCGGGGCTACATCGCCGAGCGGTAGACGAAACCGGTAAATCCACCCCACTCGATTACGGTTCCATGCGCGAGTACAAGATGCGCCGGGGCGAGCACCTAGAGGAGCGAATCCCGGACCTGGAGGCGACCGTCGAGGAGTACTTCGGCCCGATCACCGGAACCGAGGAGTACAGCGGAAGCGACCTCTTCGTCGTCGCCGAACCCGACAACCCCGTCTTCGAGCGCATCACCGCCGGCGCGGTCTCGTACAGCGGCAAGAAGGACACCCTCGCGGTCGAGTTCGAAGAGCGCGACCCGACGGAACTCTCCGCGGACGAACTCGAGGCAGCGGGCGAGGCCGTCTCCGCGAAGAACGACTTCCTCCTCGAGGCCACGGGGAGGGACGCGAAGTCCCGCCGCGAGTCGCTCAAACGCGACGTCGAGGACAGCGAGACCCCTGACGTCGCCTAGGAGAGCGCGCGCTCGATCGACGCGGCGACCTCGCGGGCACGATCCGCGAGCGCTTCGCTCACCCGCCCGGCCGCGACCGCCGCGTCGAGTTCGTCGTCGTCGACCCGCTCGACCCGCCCGTCCGAGTGTTTCACCACGTCGACGTGGAGGTCGACGTACCGGGCCGCGGTCGGGAAGAGTTCGATCGGCGTACAGACGTTCACGTACGTCCCCTTTCTCGCCCCCTCGTCGCTCCTGTACACCGTCGGATACCACCATCGTCCCTCCGAGAGCGTCGTGACCGCGACGTCGCCCTCTTCCCGGGTCGCCGAGAGCGCGTCGTAGGTGCCGCCGCCGGTCATCTCGCGACGGACCACGACGCTCCCGTCGGGGTCGACCTCGCTCACCTCGCCACGCCCGAGGGTGATAAGCCGGCCGTCGGGCTTGCCGTGTTCGATCGCGAGGCCGTCGCCGACGCCCGGACCGAACTGCTCCGAGACGACGCCGAACGGGAACTCCTCGATCGCCGGACAGAGCGCCTCGACGAAGTCCACGGGCCTACTCGCCCGCTCGCTCCCGGCCTTGATGCGGTGGTGGCCGGCCATCGTCTCGGTGACCTCCCGCCGAATCCCGTCGAGCGTGAAACGTGACTCGCGGCCGAACCAGCACCAGAGCGTCTCGAACGGCGAGGCCAGGACGTCTCCCTCGCTCGCGTCACCGTCGAGCGCGTCCTCGACCGCACGCGTCCGCTCGCGTGCCGCAGAGAGCGCCTCCGAGAGCGCGTCCAGACCCGCCTCGTCCGCACCCCCTCCGAGTTCGACCCCCCAGCCCTCCGGCGGGTCGTCGAGGAGGTCGACCAGCCCCGCCGTCTCCCGGTCCGGCGCGTCGACGACGCCCTCGCGACCGGCGACCAGTCGGACCAGACCGGCCGGCGTCCCCACGCCGACCTCGCCGGTGAGCGTCGGCTCCCGGTCGCTCCACGGCGGCGTCGGCTCCGCGACCTGTACCTTGACGCTGTCACCGGCCTCGACGTAGCCGTCCGCGTCGTCGAACGGGAGAAAGCCCTCGGTTCCAGCGCAGTCGACGACCACCCCACGACCCCGTTCCCGTCGGACGGTGCCCTCGACGATAGCCCCTCGCGCGAGCGTGTCGTCCCAGGCGAACGTGTCGATTTCTAGCCCCTCGAGCAGCGCCCTCGCCGTGGCCACCGCCTCGGGGTCGCCCGAGAGTTCGAGACCCTGTCGGTCGCCCGTGGTCCGCAGGTCACAGTCGGCGACCGTGTGTGAGAACTCGCGGTCGAAGCGCTCGCGGATCGGCGCCGACACCTGGACGACCTCGTGGCCCGCCCCGGTCAGCAGCCGGGTCAGTGCCGTGGTGTAGATGCCACGGACGCGCACCCTCATAACCGCTCCCGATCGGTCGAAAAGCGCACCCGACCGTTCACCGTCGGTCCGAGCGTACACTCGACGACGTCGGGCGATTCGTCCCCGACGAGCACCCGGACGTCCTCGACGGGGACGCCCCACGAGTCGAAGCGGAGATAGCCCCTGATCTCGGCGCCGTGGGTGAACAGGTCGCAGTAGGCGACGGCGTGTTCGGGGAACTCGCTCGTGCTGTGTGCGAGGTCCATGTCGGAGACGACACGGTCGTGGGCCTCGAAGAAGCCCCCGACCCGCTCCGCGTCGGTTCTCGCGAGCTCGACGACCCGATCCGCGACCGCCTCGACCGTCTCCCGATCGACGCCGGCCTCGCGGAACGCCCGCTGGGTTCGCCCGTCGAAGTGCATACCTCGGGTATGGGGGACGGGGGTGTTGAGCGTGCCGAGTCGGGACGGCGCTCTCCCGCCGGGGGAACGGTTAGGGGCCGGCCGGCCGAACGGCGTGTATGAACAGGGGCCGGGATCCCGTCGAACGCGAGTCGAGTGGCGACCGTGACCTCTACGAGGTCACCACGTGGGAACGCCGGACGGTCCTCGATTCGTTCGCGGTCGGGATCCACCGCTTCGGCGTCGTGAGCCTGCGGGTGGTGCTCGTCGTGCTCGCGTTCGTCCTCTTGGTCGCACAGCTCGTCCTCGGTGGCGTCGGCGCGCTCGTCGTCGACCCCGTCGTCGGGACGCTCGTGCTCCTCTCGGTCGTTCCCGCGCTGGCGATCGCCGTCTACATCGGGTACGCCGACGTGACGACGGGGGAACCGCTCTCGTTGCTCGTCGCCACCTTCCTGCTCGCGATCCTCTTCGCGATGTTCGCCGCGGTGATCAACAGCTTCCTCCAGCCGGCCTTCGGCGTCCTCGGGTTCCTCGGGCTCGTCCTCTTCTTCTTCCTCGTCGTCGGTCCCGTCGAGGAGACGGTGAAGCTGCTCGCGGTTCGACTCTACGCCTACCGATCGACCCGCTTCGACGCGGTGATCGACGGGATGGTCTACGGCGCCGTCGCGGGCCTCGGCTTCGCCACCATCGAGAACGCCTTCTACATCACCCAGGGCCTCGACTCCGGCCTCGCCGCGATGGAGATCGTGGACGAGGCGGGCGCGACCGCCGCCGTCCGGTCGCTCGCCGGACCCGGCCACGTGCTCTACTCGGCGATCGCCGGGTTCTACCTCGGCCTGGCGAAGTTCAACCCCGAGAACGCGGGCCCGATCGTGATCAAGGGGCTGACGATCGCGGCGATCCTCCACGCTCTCTACAACAGCCTCGCGGGGATCGTCCCCGGCCTGCTCGTCGCCTCCGCCACCTGGATCACCCTCCCGATCGCGCTGCTCGGCTTCATCGTCGTCTACGACGGCCTCGTCGCCTACGTCCTCTACCGCAAGGTCTCGCGGTACAGGACGGCCTACGCCGAGGCAGGTATCCGGAACGTCGACGAACGGGATCTCGTCCCCGAGCGAACCGAGTTCGACCCCTGATACGGACTGCCGTCGGTCCGTTCCGGCCAGAGCGGGACCC
>SKXI01000285.1 GCA_007128515.1 Halococcaceae archaeon
CGAGGACGAATTCGTCCTCCGTATAGGTCGCCTCGTCGATCCGGAGGCATCGGCGTTCGTCCCGCGTGCCCTGGTTCGGGAGGTGAACGGCTGCCAGTCCGTCGAACTCGTCGGCGTCGACCACCTGAGGGGGTGCTGACATAGTGCAGTGTGGACTGTGGAAAGCCACCCCATAGTACCTGTGATACCGACCAGGAGGGAACGAGTGTGTTCCAACACGCCCCTCGATTCGAACGTCGTGTCGGCGTAACGATGGCGAGCGAACGCGTACAGTCGCACCCGACGGGCGAGTACCGAGCGTTCACTCGTCGGAGTCGTAGTGTTTCCCGGCGGCCGACGGCATCCGCGTTCGGCCGACGAACGTGAGCACGACGAGCACCGCCACGTACGGGATGATACCGACGAGCGTCGCCGAGACGTCGAAGCCGGCGACCTGCTGTAACTGCAGCTGTAACGCGTCGAGGGCGGCGAAGAGGAAGGAGGCGAGGAACGCGCCGACGGGGTTGTAGTTGCCGATCAGATAGGCGGTCAGCCCGATCCAGCCGCGGCCGTCGACCATCGTGTCGCCGCTGCCGACGAACTGCCCGGTGTTGAGCGCGAGTCCGGCGCCGCCGATCCCGCAGTAGACCCCCGAGAGGAGCACCCCGGCATAGCGGACCCTGCGGACGTCGACACCGGCGGTGTCGAGCGCCTTCGGGTCCTCGCCGCTGGCCTCGATCCACATGCCGAACGGCGTTCGGTTCAGCAGGTACCAGGAGAAGGGGACCGCGAGGACGAGCAGAACTACCGGCGGTGTGGCCGAGAAGAGCGGCCCCAGACTCGGGAGCTCCGCGAGCACCGGTATCTCCCAGACCGGGAACGTGCCGACGCTCGGGCTGTTGGTCCGATCCCAGATGATGATGCTCGCGAAGGGCGCGAAGCCGAGCGCGATCAGCCAGACCGCGAGCCCGGCGATTATCTGGTCGGCTTTGAACTCGATGCAGACGACCGCGAACAGCAGCGCGACGAACGTACTCGCCAGCACCGCGAGGCCGAACGCGAGCCAGATGTTCGCGCCGATCGGCGTCGCCGCGAGCCCCCAGGCGCTCGCGACCGCGGCGAACGCGCCGATGATCAACAGCCCCTCGAGACCGATGTTGATGACGCCGGATTTCTCGGCGAAGATACCACCCATCGCCGCGAAGGCGATCGGGACGGTAAAGCGGAACGCCGCGGCCAGATACGACGCGCTCACGACGCCCGCGACGTCAGCGAGCAGCGATCGGCCGCCGTCGACGACCAGTCCGAGGAGGATGAGCCCGAAGAGGAGCGCGCCGATCCCGAGCCCCTGTCGCCGGGTGACCGTCGGGGGGTTCATCGCTCTTCGCCCCCGTCGGAGGCGTCCCGCGCTGGTCGGTTCGCGCCGTGACCGTCCGATTCCGGTTCGGGGGCGGCGGGTGATCCTCCGTCTCGCTCGCCGCCGTCGGTCGCGACGGTCTCGCCGCCGTAGCCCGCTCGCTTGCCGATCATGCGGAAGAACTCCGGCATCGCGATGAAGAGGATGATCAGTCCCCGGAGCACCTCGACGAGCTCGTTCGGCACGCCCAGCGAGAGGTCGATCGCGACGCTCCCGCTTTTCATCCCGCCGAAGAGCAGCGCCGCCGGGATCACGCCCAGCGGGTTGTTCCCCGCGAGGATGGAGACCGCGATCCCGTCGAAGCCGAGCGGCGGGATGCCGTCCTGCCAGCGGTACTGGACCATCGTGACGTAGATCGCGCCGGCGACGCCGCCGAGGGCACCCGAGAGCGTCATGCTCGTGACGACGTTCCGTTTGGCGTCCACCCCGCCGTACTCCGCGGCGGCCTCCTGGACCCCGCTCGTCCGAAGCTCGTACCCGAGGACGGTCCGGGTGTAGAGGAGGTAGATCCCGACGGCCGCCAGCAGCGCGCCGACCAGCGCGTAGAGCGAAAAGCGCGACCCGTCGATCGTCGCCGGCAGGCGGGCGACCTCCGGGATGGAGTGGGTCTGGACCGAGTCAGTCTCGAGGTTTCCGACGTGGTTCTGCACCAGCCAGAAGGCGACGCCCATCGCGACGAAGTTGAGCATGATCGTCGTGATCACCTCGTGGGCGTCGGCGTACGCCTTCATCAGCCCCGGGATCATCCCCCAGACGCCGCCGACGAGCGCGCCGACGGCGACCCCGACGGGGATCACGATCACGGTGCCGAGGGCGTTCTCGGGGACCATCTCACCGAGAAAGAGGACGGTCAGCGCGGCCGCCAGCGCCCCCAGGACCATCTGTCCCTGCGTGCCGATGTTGAACAGCCCGGCGCGGAAGGCGACGGCGACCGAGAGCCCGGTGAAGAGCAACAGCGTCGTCTCCTGGAGCGTCCGACCGAGGGCCGTGAACGAGCCGAACGCTCCGGCGACCATCGTCGCGTAGACCTCGACCGGGTTGTAACAGCCGTAGCCGAGCCCCGGCAACAGGATGAACGGGTCGGGGCAGTCGGCGACGAACCCCGAGACGAAGACGAGGACGGCGCCGACGAGGACGGCGAAGACCAGCGCCATCGAGCTGACGGCGATCCGCTGGACCGCCGTCGCCTCGACGAGCCAGTCGAGCGATTCGGTCGCCCGCTCGCGCCAGTCGCTCACCGTCTCCCTCCGGCGGGCTCCTCGACCGCCTCGCTCGCCTCGCTCCTGGCGGCGTCCGGGTCGAGCCCGGTCGGCCGCTCGCCGGCCATCAGCAGCCCGAGGTCCTCCTCCGTGACGCTCTCCGGATCGACGACGGCGACGACCCTCCCGTCGTGCATGACCGCGAGGCGATCGGAGAGGCGTCTGACCTCGTCGAGCTTCGAGGAGACGAGCAGGACGGCCTTCCCGGCGGCCCGGAGCCCGAGCAGCCGGTCGTGGATGAACTCGATGCTCCCGATATCGACGCCGCGGGTTGGCTGGGCGGCGACGACGAGCGACGGGTCGCGTTCGAACTCGCGGCCGACGATGAACTTCTGCTGGTTGCCGCCCGAGAGGGACCGTGCACTCGCGCGCGCGTCGGGCGGTCTGACGTCGTACTCCCGGATCACGTCGTCGACGTACGCGTCCGTCCGGCCCCAGTCGATCCGCCAGCCGTCGGAGAACGACGGGAGCCGCTGACAGCCGAGCAGGCCGTTCCGCCGGAGGTCGTACTCCATCACGAGGCTGCGCTTCTGACGGTCCTCGGCGATGTAGGCCATGCCGGCCGCGATCCGTTCCCGCCGCGGCGCCGCGGTCACCTCCCGTCCAGCGAACGCGATCGTCCCCGACTCGACGGGCCGCAGTCCGGTGATCGCCTCGACGAGTTCGGTCTGGCCGTTGCCGTCGACGCCCGCGATCCCGAAGATCTCCCCGGTGTGGACGGCGAAGCCCACACCGTCGACCGCCGTGACGCCGCGGTCGTCCTCGACGACGAGGTCGTCGACCCGGAGCAGGGCCGACCCACGGGTCGACGGCGGCTTTTCGATCTCGAGGATGACGTCGCGGCCGACCATCATGCTCGCGAGCTGCTCTTCGGTCGCCTCCGCGGCGGGGACCGTCCCGACGAGCGTCCCGTCCCGGAGCACGCTGATCTCGTCGGCTGCTCGCAACGCCTCGCCGAGTTTGTGCGTGATGAAGGTTATCGTCTTCCCCTCGGCGATCAGCTCCGAGAGGACGGAGAACAGGGCCTCGACCTCCTGTGGGGTGAGCACCGCCGTCGGCTCGTCGAGGATCAGGACGTCCGCACCGCGGTAGAGCGTCTTCAGGATCTCGACGCGCTGTTGCTCGCCGACGCTGATCTCCTCGATGCGTTCGATCGGGTCGATGTCGAAGCCGTAGCGCTCGGCGAGCGTCCGGGTCTCCTCGACCGCACGCCCGGTGTCGGTCACGAGCCCACCCCACTTCTTCGGCTCGTCACCGAGGACGACGTTCTCGGCGACGGTCATCGTATCGACGAGCATGAAGTGCTGGTGGATCATGCCGATCCCGGCGTCCATCGCGTCGCCCGGATCGTCGAACGCCACCCGCTCGCCGTCGATCCAGATCGTCCCCTGCGTCGGCTCGTAGAGCCCGTAGAGGACGTTCATCAGGGTCGTCTTGCCCGCGCCGTTCTCGCCGACGAGCGCGTGGATCGTGCCGCGATCGACGCTGAAGTCGACGTCGTCGTTCGCGACGACGCCCGGAAACCGTTTCGTGATCCCCTCCATGTGGACCGCCGGTGGCTCCTCGCCCGACCACGGCGTCGGCTCCTCGCGACCCCGGTCTTCGGGTCCGGACGCCTCGGCGTTCCCCTCCATCGAACCTCAGAGGTCGTCGAGGGTATCCGGGACCTCGATCTCGCCGTCGATGATCGCCTCCCGAGACTCCTCGAGCGCGTCGACGACCTCCTCCGGGAGCTCGCCCTCGAAGTCCTGGCCGATGACCGCACCGACGCCCTCCTCTTCGAGCCCGAGGTCAGCCACCCCTCCGCCCTCGAAGGTGTCCTCGACGACCGCCTCGACGGACTCGTAGACCGCGTTGTCGACGCGCTTGATCATGCTCGCGACGATCACGTCGCTGAACTCATCGGCGCTGACCGACTGGTCGTCGTCGACGCCGATGGCGAAGCGTTCGGCCGACTGGGCGGCCTCGAAGACCCCGCCGCCGGTGCCGCCGGCGGCGTGGTAGACGACGTCCGCGCCGTCGTCGTACATGCTGGCCGCGATCTCCTGGCCCGTCGTCGGGTCGTTCCAGCTCCCGGCGTACGCCGAGGGCGTCTCGATCCCGTCGTCGGCGTACTGGGCGCCGGCGACGTACCCCGCCTCGAACCGCTCGATCAGCGAGGTCTCCTCGCCACCGACGAAGCCGACGACCGCCTCACCGGGGTCGGTCTCGCCGCCCGCGTGGGTGTACTCGGTCCCCGTCAGCAACCCGGCGAGGTGGCCGACCTGGAACGAACCCTCGTGCTCGCGGAAGACGTAGCTCGCGACGTTGTCGGCCTCGACGACCGCGTCGACGAGGACGAACCGCGTGTCGGCGAACTCCTCGGCGTTGTCGATGAGGTCCGCCTCGTGGTCGAAGCCGATGCAGACGACGACGTCGATCTCGTCGTCGCCGGCGAACTGCCGCTGCATGTCGTTCATGTCCGCCGGGGCGTCCGGTTCCGCGTTCTGATACTCGATGCCGAGTTCGTCCTGGGCCCGCTCGATGCCCGCGTGGGCCATGTCGTTGAACGACTCGTCGCCGAGGCCGCCGGTGGAGTAGATCATCCCCACCGTGACGTCCGACTCCGGCGTGTCGTCGGCCTCGTCGTCGACGTCGTCGGTGTCGTCGGCCGTGTCGTCCGGATCCTCGGCGTCGTCGTCGGTGTCGTCGGCCGGGTCGACCTCTTCGTCGTCGTCGATCAGACAGCCCGCGGTCGTCACAGTCGTCCCTGCGCCCACCGTCGTGAGAAACGTTCTGCGTCGCATGCGTAGGTGAAGTGTACGCTTGCGCATATAGTTATCCAACCCGTTGCGTGTATGGGAGAGTTGCCTCGATCGATTCCCGGCTATCGGTGCGTAGCTCGCGAAGAGCGTCGTGGCCGTCGGTCGACCCTTGGAGAAGCCGACTGGGATACACTCGTCTTCGGGTGGAACCCGATCGTGCTCGTCTCACGATACCACGTTCGTCATCGACGTGCTGAACGGCGACCGTGGAGCCGAACGCAGGTGGGTCGAACTCGACGATCGAGGGGACCTCACGGTTCCGACAGCCGGGGTCTTCGGGCCGGTCGACGATACGTATCCCCCGGGCCGAACCGAAGTAGAGAGTCCTCCAGTTCCTCTCGCGTCTGGACGCACCCCCGGTTGACGGTGATCGCGGTACTGGCGGGCGAACTGATAGGGATCATCGGTGAAGTTCATAGATTTCCCAATTCGAGACCGAGAGACGGGATCGGTGTATCGGCCACCGGGATCTCCGGGTGGCTACGATGATCCCTATGAGGAGCGTGTCATAGAATCGTCTCAAACCCACTACCTGGCGATTGCACCACTCCGTTTCGCGTATGACATGGTGAGTCTCGTCCGTCGTAGCTCACATCAATATAAATATATACAATCGTTGTTGGGAACCGTTGTGTGACACGCTCCGTAAGCCAAAATAGCAGGCCCGAGTTGTTTCAGTCGATCCGGTCGATCTTCAACTCCGGTTTTCCGGAGTGCTCCTCGACTGAGGCGGGCAGGTCATTCGCATCGAGCACACCATTGAGATACGAGACTCCGTGCTCGGAGAGGCGGTATTTCCACGATTCTCCCTCCGTTTCGACGAGTCCGTGATGGAGCAACCGATCTAACCGGGCGTCGATGTACTGCTTCGGGTACTCTAAGTGTGGAGAGAGTTCTCCGAGACGGTCTTTGATCACCTCCGAGCGCAGCGCCCGATCCTCCACTTTCAGGAGTTCGAGAATGCGTTCATCGATCAGTCGCATCCATTCTGCATGTCGGCGTATCATATTCTCACTACTAGCCACACCAGGCAACGATATCAAAGTAATTGAGTGATTTCAGGCGGTAGGGCCCTTTAGAATAATATTCAATCACTGAACCCACCGTCGGTAGTTCCCATCGTTCTCGATCACTGACTCGAGTTCTGGAGCAAAACGAACGAGATCGGAGTAATGGATTCATTGCGTCGAACAAAGACGGCGGTTTCATGCCAGTGAGAGCCGCGTCACCCGGGAGATGACCCTTAAGATTCCAGAAGGCGGATTCGCTGCGATCGTAGGTGGCCCAGAGCGCGAGGATGGCATCTTCAGCCAACGATCAGTCCACCCAGCGTATCCCATCGGAGTCAACGCACAGAACCCATATAGCCGCTGAGAGGCTACGAGAGGGTAATGGACGGTTCTCCCTCGGCACAGACGCAGCCCCGAATCTACACGGCGCCGCGAACGGATATCTCGCAGAACCAGGGCAAATTCCGGATTCACTTCAACTACCCTGGTCGGGCTGTCCCCGATCACGACGACCACGGCTACGGGCCGCTCGCGACCGTCGTCGAGTCGTTCATGGACCCGGGGACGCTCATTCGGATGCATCAGCACCGCAACGAGGAGATCATCTCGTGGGTTCCGGACGGCGTGATGCGCCACGACGACCGCCAGGGCAACGAACTCGTCACCGATTCCGACCATCTGATGGTAATGAACGCCGGTAGCGGCTTCTGGCACTCCGAAGAGACGCTCGCCGACGACCCGCCCCTGCGGATGCTCCAGATATTCGTCCGGCCGCACAGCCTCAACCTCGAGCCGGGCATCCAGCACGAACCAATTCCCAAGTCGGTCACCGGTGAGTGGCGGCACCTCTTCGGCCCCGAGGAAACCGAGGCCCCGCTGTACGTTCGCACCGACGTCGACTTCTATGACTGTCGCCTCGACGCC
>SKXI01000418.1 GCA_007128515.1 Halococcaceae archaeon
AGGTATCGCGCGCCCAGACGACGGCGACGTCGGCGATCGGCGAGTTGGTGATCCAGGTTTTGGAACCGGAGAGGACGTACTCGTCGCCGTCGCGCTCGGCGCGCGTCTCCATGCTCGCGGGGTCCGAACCGTGTTCGGGCTCGGTGAGCCCGAAGCAGCCGACCGCCTCGCCCTCGCCGAGTTTCGGGAGCCACTCGTCCTTTTGCTCCTCAGAACCGAATGCGTGGATCGGGTACATGACGAGCGCGCCCTGGACGCTCGCCATCGACCGGAGCCCGGAATCGCACGCTTCGAGCTCCTGCATCAACAGCCCGTAGGCGGTCTCGGAGAGCCCCGGGAGGCCGTAGCCCTCCAGATTTGGCGCGTAGAAGCCCAGCTCGCCCATCTCGGGGATCAACTCCGTGGGGAAGGTGCCCTCCTCGTAGTGGGTGGCGATCTCCGGGCGGACCCGATCGTCGACGAACTCGCGAGCGGTGTCCCGGACCATCCGTTCTTCGGAGCCTAACTCCGCCTCCAACCCCACGTAATCGAGCATAGGTGCTACTACACAACTCGGGTGATAGAACTTGTGGTCGGTGGCGGGTGTCGAGTCCGGGCGTCGGTCCGGACGCCGACCGAACGCCGTTCCGGATAGTGAAACGGCGAGCCGTGTGAACCGATCGGGGTCGTCGATCCGTTCGGGGACGAACACCGGGCGAGGTCGGGTTATATGTCGCCGCCCGCTGTACGCCGCGTCGTACCATGACGGGCCAGCCAGCTCCGACCGTCTCCGGGATCGGACTCGTCCCGAACGGGCGCTACTCGATACCCGACCGTGACCTCGCGCTGGGGGTGATCCGCGAGGCGGTCGCTGAGGCAGGTATCGACCTCTCGGCGATCGACGGACTCTACATGCCGTCGCCGAGACCGTGGACGCCACAGGGCTTTTTCTCTACCTACCTCCACCGCCTGCTCGGCCTCGAGACGCGTCGGTCGATCGAGGTCGCGACGGGCGGAACGAGCGGGGGCCACGCGTTCCACGCCGCCGTCGAGAACGTTCGAAGCGGGGCCGTGGAGGCCGCGCTGGTCCTCGCCCTCGAACGCCACTCGTTGATCGAGACGACCGGACCGTACTTCGACTACGTCGCGACGCTCTTCGACAGGGAGTTCGAGACGCCGATCGGGCTGACGATTCCGGGTGTCTACGCACAGAGCCTGCGACGGTACCTCTTCGAGTACGGGATCGAGCGCGAGGACGTCGCGGAGATCGTCGTGAAGAACCGACGAAACGCCCGGGCGAACCCGAACGCGCTGTTCGACGAGGCGGTCACGCGCAGGGAGGTGCTCTCGTCGCGTCCGATCGCGGACCCGATCCGGCTCTACGAGTGTCCCGCGCCCTGTGACGGTGCCGCCGCGGTCGTGATCACCGACGGTCCGTCCGACGGCGCGGCGGAGCCACCGGTCTCCGTCGCGGGGATCGGCGCGCACCACGCCGCGAGCCACCTCCTGATGAGCCACCGGAACGAGCCGACCGAACTCCCCGCGATCGCGGAGTCGGCGAGCCGTGCAGTCGCGGACGCGGGCGTCGGCGTCGACGCGATCGACGTCTTCGAGCCCTACACCCCGTTCCCGCACATCGAGGCGATCTTCGCCGAGGAACTGGGGCTCGTCGGACGCGGAGAGGGCGTCGACGCCTGCCTCGACGGGACGACCGCGCCCGACGGCGCGCACCCGATCAGTCCCTCCGGGGGCTGTCTCGGCCGGGGGCACCCACCGATGGTGACGCCGCTGTTGAACCACGTCGAGGCGGTGAAACAGCTCCGCGGCACGGCCTCGACGCAGGTCGACGGTGCCGAGTACGCGATGACGACCGCGGAGCACGGCCACGTCAACGGGGTCACGGCCACCGTGTTTACGACGGAGGCTCCAGCGTGACGGTGACGTCGTACACCGAACCCTTCTGGAGCGCGCTCGAGGAGGGGCGGTTCCTCATCCACGGCTGTGACGGGTGCGAGGAGGCGTTCTTCCCGCCGAGCCCGATCTGTCCGCACTGTCACTCGACGGACGTGCGATGGGAGGAGGCCTCGGGAGAGGGGCGGATCCACACCTACACCCGCCAGCACACGACGGCCGCCGACTTCGAGGACGGGATCGTGGTCGGCGTCGTCGAACTGGCCGAGGGGCCACGACTGCTCGCCGGGATCGACGCCCGGTACGAGGCCCTCTCGATCGACGATCCGGTCGATCTCGAGGTGCGCCGGTACGACCAGGCGTTCGACCGGGGTCGGCTGGCGGACTCTCCCTTCTACGTCGCGACCGTTCGGTCGGAGTGAGACGAACCGGCTCCGTGACGGTGGCTCTTCGTCCGGCCCCGCCTCTGAGCGGCGATCCTACACAACTGTTTTATGCTATCGCTGTCTGCTCTGTGGTGATGCATGGCAATGGCCGCGTTAGCAGACGTGACGCGCTGAGGGCGACCGCCGGCCTGGGGGTCGTGGGGCTCGCCGGCTGCCTCGACATGCTCGGCGGCGACAGCGTCGACATGACTGTCGGCTCATCGTCGTCGGGCTCGAGCACCTACGGCAACTCGCAGGCGATCCAGCGGGTCGTGGACGAACACTCGGACTCCGTGAGCTTCATCACGCAGGACGCGGGGGGCGATCCACAGTCGATCCGGCTCTACGCCGACGACGAGCTCAACTCGTACTCCGCGGGGAACTACATCCTGAACCAGGCGCTCACCTCGTCGGGGCCGTTCGAGGAGCCCGACGACGTCGACACGTTCCCACAGCACGGGTTCAGTCACCTCTCGCTGAACCTCTACTGGATGGCCCTGGAGGACAGCGACATCGAGACCACCGACGACCTGTTCGGCGAGGACATCTACGCCCTGCCGGCCGGCTGGGGGCTGCGAGCGATGACCGAGGAGATGTACGGCGACGCCGGTCTCTGGGAGGAACTCGAGGAGGGCGTCGTCAACTTCGAGACCAGCGAGGCGGCGAGCGCGCTCGAGGAGGGCCGCGTCGAGGCGTTCGTCACCTACACGTCGAACTTCACCGAACTGCCGTCGTGGGCGGTCGAGGTCGACGCCAGAAACGACGTCAGGCTGCTCGAGCAGACCGACGAGTTCGTCCAGGCGGCCGAGGAGTTCGCCGGTGCGGGCTACGACGAGATGGACGAGGTCGGCGGCTGGGACCAGGAGATCGGCGGGGAGGACTTCCCGAACCACACCTGGACCGAGACCTACCCGTACCTCTTCAGCCCGGACATCCCGGCGGACGCGCTCTACGAGGTAATGGACATCTGTCACAATCACTACGAGTCGATGCAGGAGGCCAACCCCACCATCCTCGACTACGGCGATCCGGAGAACCTGTCGTTCGCGCTGGTTCACACAGACGAGGTTCCGGTCCATCCGGGGGCGGCCGACTGGTACGAGGAGCACGGCGTGTGGGACGATAGCTGGACCCGCGGAGACGAATAGCACACCTTTTAGTACTCGATATCGAGAACACGGATCATGGTGTATTCGATCTCTACCAGGAGCCGACTAGAGCTCGCCAACGACGTGGTGACGGCGTTAGCGATCCTGACCTGGGTGTGGATCCTCTTCTACGCGTTCACACAACGGATGGACCGCATTCTCTTCACCGTCATCTTCCTCGGCTCGATCATCGTGGTCTATCTCGGCAACGAACTGATCGAGAGCTACGAGGAGGGAGAGCGCCTCGAGATGGTCGGCCTGTCGGTCTCCGCGCTCGTCACGGTCGTCACGACGATCTACATGACGGTCAACTACGAGGTGCTCCTGTCGGTGCGCGTGGGCACCGCGCTACCACACGAGTACGCGCTCGCGGCCACGTTCATCGTCGTGATCCTCTACCTCTCGTACCGGTCGTACGGGCTCACCTTCCTGGCGGTGATCATCGCGGCGATCCTCTACGGGGTCTACGGCAACTACGCCCCCGGGATCCTGCGCCACGGTGGGTTCAGCCTCAACCGGACGGCGAACATCATGGTACTCGACTTCCAGGGCGTCTACGGCTCGATCTCCCGCATCATCGCGACCTGGGTCGCGTTGTTCCTGCTGTACGCGGGCCTGATGCGCGGGTTCGGTGCGTTCGACCTCATCATGCGCCTCGCGCTCCGGGCCGCGGAGGTCGTCCGCTCGGGCGTCGCGCTCTCGGCGGTCACCGCGAGCATCATCATCGGATCGATCACCGGGAGCCAGGCGGCGAACACCGCGATCACCGGCTCGTTCACCATCCCGCTGATGAAAGAGAGCGGGATCGACGGCGAGGTCGCGGGCGGGATCGAGTCCGTCGCGTCGACCGGCGGACAGATCATGCCGCCGGTGATGGGCGCCGCGGCGTTCGTGATGGCGTCGCTGCTCGGGATCACCTATCTCGAGGTGCTGATCGCGGGGCTGATTCCGGCGGCGATCTTCTACGGCTCCGTCTTCATCGCCGTCCACTACACCGGCATCGAACAGCTCCGGGGACAGACTCTCGACGTCTCGGTCACCGAGCACTTCGACGAGCGGATGACGAGGGGCGAGCTCGTGATCCAGCTGGTCCGCTTCGGCGGCCCCTTCATGGTCCTGATCGTGATGCTCGGCGTCCTCCAGTGGACGGTGTTGACCTCGGCGCTCTACACCGTCGTCGCGATGCTGATCACCGGCTTCGGCTTCCCGATCGTACAGACGGCCTACGAGGGGGGGGACCTCCGCGCGGAGGTCGACGACCTGCTCGGGGAGACGGCGTTCGGCTTCCGGGAGGGGGCGATCATCCTCGCGCCGATCGCGATCATCATCGCCGCGATCAACGGCGTCGTCGACATCCTCGAGGCCTCGGGGATCCCGGGGGTGCTCTCGCTCGCGCTGCTCGACCTCTCGCAGGGCGTGATGTTGCTGGCGGTGATCCTCGCGTTCGTCATCTCGATCGTCCTCGGGCTGGGGATGCCGACGGTGGCGGCGTACGTCATCGTCGCGGCGCTCATCGCCCCGGCGCTCGTCCAGCAGTTCTTCGTGCCGAACCTCGCCGCACACTACTTCGTGCTCTACGCCGCGGTCCTCTCCGGGCTGACGCCGCCGATCGCCATCGCGGTCGTCGTCGCGACGGGTATCGCCGGCTCGAACTTCTGGCGGACCTGCTTCGAGGCGCTCAAGATCTCCATGCCGATCTACGTCCTCCCGTTCGCGTTCATCTACAACCCCGAACTCGTCGTCGGGGGCTGGACCACCGAGACGCTCGTCTCGGGCGCGATCGCGCTCGTCGGCGCGTTCGGCATCTCGCACGGGCTCAACTACCACGGCCGGTTCTTCCACCCGAGCCCGTTCGTGGTGTTCCCCGTCAAGGCGGCCTTCGTCGTCCTGGGGATCCTCGCGATGGTGTTCCCCGTCACCGGCGTCCGTCTCGTCTGTATCGCCGTCATCGCCGGGCTGATGTTGCTCCAGCTCCAGCGGCCGATCCGCGAGCGACTCGCCGGTGGACCGACCGAGGCTGGCGCGAGGCCGTCGGAGGACTGATACGGACGTACAGCAGTCCGTATGACGCCCTCGGCCGTAGTCGTCCTAACCCCTGGCGTCTTCGGGCGGGCTACTCCCCGACCTTCCCGCAGCTCCCAGTCGACTCTCGACCGTCGCTTCCCCGTCAGACGACCGTGACTGGGCGTTCGGAGCCGAGGATCACCTCCTGGGCGACGCTCCCGAACACCGCCTTCCCGACCGTGGAGCGTTTCCTCGCCGGAACGACGACCGCGTCCGCGTCGACCTCCTCGACGTACTCGAGGATCTCGTCGGCGGGATCGCCGTGTCGCCGGACGAGTTCGACGTCGAAGCCAGCCGATTCGAGTCGTTCCCCGACAGTCCGTACCGACTCGGGATACGTCTCCTCGTCGTAGAGGTCGTCCGACTTCACGTCCCCGCCCTCGTCGACCGCCCTGAACTCCTTGAAGACGTTCACCGCGGACACCTCGATACGCCCGGGGTCGTCGACGAGCCCGTCGTCGACCAGCCCGGTGAGGTACCGTGCGGCGTTCGTCGCCCGCTCCTCGTCGGCGTCGATCGGCATCACGACGTGATACATGTCGTTCGTGTACGACTCACACGGGGTAAAACTAGTGCTTCGCCACGCCCGAACGGATTAGTGGAACCGACAGCGGTCGTTCGGTTCCACTCGTCGGTCGACGCTTGGCGGAGTACTAGGTGCTCGTCCGGACCGTTCTACGGTCGTGGGTGTGCGTTCTCGTAGGCGGACAGGAGGGCGAGCAGCCGACGATCGCGGTCCTCGGAGATCCCTTCAGGCTCGACGTCAGACCAGTCGTAGACGCCGCGCCCGGTCTTCGTGCCGAAGCGTCCAGCCGAAACCAGCTCCGAGAGCGGTTCCGGGGGGGTCGTCCCCCGGTCGAGGTCGGGCAGGAGTTCGCTCAGCACGGTGTGGTGAACGTCGAGGCCCGATCGGTCTGCCTTCTCGAACACCCCCAGAACCGGCAGCCGGAAGCCGAACGTGCCCGCCACGATCCGGTCGATCTCCTCCGCGCTCGCGACGCCCGCGCCGAGCAACGCCCACGCCTCGTGGGCCATCGCGGACTGGATCCGGTTGGCGACGAACCCCGGGATATCCCGCCGAAGGACGACCGGGTCCTTCCCGATCGCATCCAGGAACCTGCTCGCCCGTTCCAGGGTCTCCCCGGTGGTCCGTTCGCCCGGCACCACCTCGACGACCGGCACGACGTGGGCCGGGTGGAACCAGTGTGTCCCACAGAACCGGCTCGGGTCGTCGACGGACGCCGCGAGTTCGTCGATCGAGAACGAGGAGGTGTTGGTCGCGAGGACCGCCCCGTCCGGTGCGTGCCGGTCGATCAGCTCGAACGCCTCGCGTTTCGTCTCGCGCTCTTCGGGCACCGCCTCGATCACGATCCCCGCGCCGTCGACGGCGGCCCGGATCTCGGTGACGTACTCGATCCGGTCGGTGATCTCCCCGGGCGCTTCGATCCCGTGAGCGCCGTGGTCGGCGATCGCCCGTGCGGCCGCGTCGACGCGCTCGCGGGCGTCCTCGACGGCCGACTCGGAGACGTCGAACAGCGTCGTCCCGTGACCGCCGGCGGCACACGCGACGGCGATCGCGTGACCCATCGTTCCCGCACCGACGACCGCGGGTGACGCTGCCGACTCGTGGTCGTCTCCGGAGTGGTCGTCGATCATATCGTCCGCTCTCGTCCGCGGTGGATAACGTTTTCCCGGTGGGCTCTGTCCGAACGGGTAGATGAGCTACCAGCAGTACCTCGACG
>SKXI01000052.1 GCA_007128515.1 Halococcaceae archaeon
CCGAACGTGCTGTCGAAGAAGCCGTTCGTCATCGGGCTCACGAAGCCGACGACCCCGCGGCTGGTCGACTGGAACGGCGTGGCCGTCATCGGGCCGACCGCGTACGCGAGGACGTTCTCCGGGTCGAACGGCCCGGCCTCGGCGGGGACGTGGTCGTGGACGACCTTCGCGGCGAAGCCGTTCCCCCCGAGGAGGTGTCGCGCGTCGTTCGGATCGATCGGTTCTCGCTCGGTCTCGCCGGACGCGAGGTGGACGTGCAGTAACTCGCCGCCGTACGCGGGTGGAAGGTCGTCTGTCATGCGCACACACACGGTGGTACGCATCAACAAGGTTTGGTTCCCCGAAGCTCCCGTCGAGGCGGCGGCGTCTCTGCGATCACACCCCTCAGTCACACAAACGTTTATTAGTACGATCGGGTCTGGTTCTCCCCATGCGAGTCGGGATAGCGGGAGCCGGGTTCATCGCCGAGACGCACCTGATCGAGTACGCCGGGATGGACGTCGACGTCGTCGGGGTCGCCTCGCCGAGCGGCCCGGACGGCGTTATCGAGAAGTACGCTCACGACGCGACCGCCTACACGGACGTCGCGACGATGTGCGTGGGGGAGGACCTCGACTACCTCGACGTCTGCACACCGACACACACCCACCTCGATGCGGTCAGGACGGCGGCCGGGGCGGGCGTCGGCGTGTTCCTCGAGAAGCCCATCGCGGGGAGTCTGAACGAGGCTCACGCGATCGCGGAGGCGGTCGAAGAGGGAGGAGTACCGTTCATGGTCGGCCACGTCGTCCGGTTCCAGCCCGACTACGTCACGGCCGCGAGCCTCGAGATCGGCCACCCGGGGGTCGCCCGGGCGCGGCGGCTCTCCCCGTTTCCCGACTGGGGCTCCGACGACTGGTTCGCCGACCGCGAGAAGAGCGGTGGGATCTTCGTCGACCTGGCGATCCACGACCTCGATTACCTCCGGTGGTGCTGGGGCGAGGTCGAACGGGTGTTCGCACGCCGGCACCGCGAGCCCCACGTCGAACACGGTTTCGTCGTCCTCCGGTTCGAGAACGGAGCCGTCGGATACGTCGAGGCATCGTGGGCACAGCCCGAGAGCCGGCCGTTCACCAGCGAACTCGAACTGGCCGGCGACGACGGGTTGGTCGAGCTCTCGACCGACGACGAGGCGCCGTACCGCGAGTGGACAGAGGGCGGCGCGACCGTCGAGAGCCCGCACGCGAAGGGGGGCTACCGGCGCGAGCTGGAACACTTCGTCTCGTGCGTCGAATCCGGCCAAGAGCCGGACGTCGGGGTCACTGAGGCGATCGAATCACTACGACTCGGGATCGCGGCCGAGCGATCCGCCGACCGCAACGAGCCGGTCACCGTGAGGGAGGTGGTCGTGTGAGCCTCGACGTTGGTATCCTCTCTGCGGCACACGTCCACACCGACGGGTACGCCACACAGCTAGCGGATCGGGTGGACGTCACCTTCGTCGGTGTCACCGACGAGGACGGAGAGCGCGGGCGGGCGTGTGCCGATCGGCACGGGACAGAGTACGTCGCGGACGCCGACGCGTTGCTCGGCCGGCTCGACGCGGCTGTGATCTGCGCGCCGAACGCCGATCACCGAGCGTGGGTCGAACGGGCGAGCGCCGCGGGCGTGAGCGTGCTTTGCGAGAAGCCGCTCGCGCCGACCCTCGACGAGGCCCGGGCGATCGTAGAGATCTGGGAGAGCGCAGGTACCGAGATCGGTGTCGCGATGCCCTTGCGCTTCAGCGAGCCCGCGAGGCGGGCGAAGCGGGCGCTCGAGGATGGCGAGATCGGTTCCGTTCGAGCGATCTCCGGGACGAACCGGGGGAAGATGCCGGGCGGATGGTTCGCCGATAGTGAAAAAGCCGGCGGCGGCGCGGCCATGGACCACACCGTCCATATCGTCGACCTGGTCTCCCATCTCACTGGCGAGGCGGTCGCGGAGGTGTATGCCGAGCTGGACACCCGCTTTCACGATATCCCCGTCGACGACGTGAACGTCCTCTCGATGGAGCTAACCGATGGAACGCCGTTCCTGCTCGACGGCTCGTGGAGCATACCCGAGACCTGGCATACCTGGGGCGACGCGACCGTCGAACTCCTCGGCGAGGACGGAACGCTCGCAGTCGACTCGACGGACCAGTCGGTCGTCCACACGGTCGCTTCGGGTCCTGACGCCGGCGTCCGCACGGTCTCGCACGCGACGAACACGTCGGCGGCCCTGATCGCCGACTTCGTCGAGAGCGTCCGCGAGGGTCGCGACCCGATGACGACGCCCGACGAGGGGTTGAAAGCGGTGGCGGTCGTCGAGGCGGCGTACGAGTCCGCAGAACGGGGCGAGCCGATCGCCGTCCAGTACCGATAGGGACCATCGGAGCCGATCGTCTCTCTCGGAACACCACCGGCGTCGGTCGATTCGCGGTCGAGGGACGACGCGTTTCTCCGACGACCCCTATCGGAGCGACGAGAGTTCCGCCTCCACCTCGGGCGAGAGGTCGGAGCCGTACTCCGAGACCTCGAACGCCTCGACGTACTCGATCTCGCGGCCCCGGGACTCGCCGAACCGCTCGATCAGCCGGTCGCGGAACCGATCGGCGGCCCCGCGCATCTCCCGCAGTCCGGGTATCGGATCGGTCTCGAGCCACTCGCGTCTCGCCTCCGGGTCGTTCGGGACCGACTCGAGGTCGCCCTTGTTGTACGGGAGCCACTCGTACATCTGTGATTCGTGGCAGTCGAGCATGTCGTACTTCCGGGTGAGCGCTCCCTCCCCGACCGGGACGAACAGCTCCGGGTCGAAGGGATAGGGGCGTTCGAACGTGTCGAGGAGTGAGGCGAACGTCGGGTTCGTCTCCAGGGGCGGCGTCTCGGGACAGACGTTCGGAACGGTCACCGTGTAGGCCGCGTCGCGGACGAGCTGTGCGGTGTAGCGGTGGTCGGGGTGGTAGTCGTTCGTCCGGTGGGTGAAGACGACGTCGGGGCCGACCTCCCGGATCAGCCGGATGAGCTCCTCCCGACGCTCCAGGGTCGGCCGCAGTCGGCCGTCGGGGGTGTCGAGCACACGATAGCCGATCCCGGCTACCTCCGCGGCGGCGGCGACCTCCTCCCGCCGCCTCGCTACCAGGCCGTCGCCGTGGTCCTCGTGGTGACCGCCCCTCCCGTCGGTCATCGAGACGAAACGTACGTCGTGACCGGCGGCCGCGCTCGCACAGGCGAGTCCACCGGCCCGGATGTCCGGATCGTCCGGGTGCGCACCGATCACGAGCAGTCCGAGTGACATAGCTACGCGAGCGCATCCGGGCGGTGAAAGCGTTCTGATCGTCCGAACGGCGTGGCCACCTCCAGAGCGATATCGCCGACCATCTCTCACCCCGCAGACCGACGGGAGGCCCTCGGCGGAGCGGCCGGCGTGCCGAACAGGGATGCCACAAAGATCGTGGGAGAAACGCGTCGTCCCTCGACCGCGAATCGACCGACGCCGGTGGTGCGTCCGTCCGAGAGAGACGATCGGCTCCGATGATCCCAATGAAGTGAGGGGTATCCTGGGGCGTGCTCACCTCGGCCTGTACCGTGGTCTCGTGAGCGACGACGCGTATGGTCGAAACACCGCGTCGTGGAAACCGAACAGCTATGTTGTGTAGTAGGAGAATCGATATATGCACGCGCTCGGAGATCACGTGCTCGTGACGGGCGGCGCCGGGTTCATCGGCTCACACCTCGTGGACCGCCTCCTCGGCGACGGGCACCGTGTGACGGTCGTCGACGACCTCTCGGGTGGCCGCCGCGAGTGGCTCTCCGAGGACGTAGCCCTCCTCGAGGGAGATCTCACGGATCGGGGAGTCGTCGAGGAGGCGGTCACGGACGACGTCGAGTTCGTCTTCCACCTCGCCGCCTCGAAACAGGTCAACACCGAGCGGCCACGGGAGCAGTTCGAGCGGAACGGCGAGATGACCTACAACCTCCTCGAACGGATGGACGAGGTCGGGGTCGGGCGTCTCGCGTTCACCTCCTCGTCGACCGTCTACGGGGAAGCACCCCGACCGACGCCCGAGGACTACGCCCCGCTCCAGCCGATCAGTATCTACGGCGCGAGCAAACTCGCCGACGAGGGGCTGATCTCTACGTACGCCCACTCACACGGGCTCCAGGCCTGGACGTTCCGGTTCGCGAACATCGTCGGACCGAGGCTCGAGGGGGCGGTGATCCCCGATTTCGTCGAGAAACTGCGAGCCGACCCCGAGCGGCTCACGGTCCTCGGCGACGGAAGACAGGAGAAGTCGTTCATGCACGTCTCGGACTGTCTCGACGCGATGGTCCACGCGATCGGCCACACCGACCGGCCGATGAACGTCTACAACCTGGGAACACGAACGACGACGTCGGTCACACGGATCGCGGAGCTCGTCGCGGACGTGATGGGTCTGGATCCGGCCTACGAGTACACCGGCGGCGATCGGGGCTGGTCCGGCGACGTCCCCAGGATGTGTCTCTCGATCGAGCGGCTCGCCGAGATCGGGTACGAGCCCGAACTCTCGAGCGACGAGGCGGTTCGCCGGGCGGCGGAGGAGCTCGTGGAGACGATGCCGGACGAGCGGACCGCTCGACGGACGACATCGGAACCCCCGGAGACCGACGGCTAGTCGGACAGCACGGCCGAGGGTGGCGAACGTCCCGAGAGCCGAGTGGTGGAGCGGATCCGCCGAACTGGCCCTTGCCGATCAGGTCTCCGCTCGGACGAACGTCACCGGGCAGGGGGCGGTGAGCAACACCTCCTGTGCGGTGGACCCGAAGACGGCTTTCCCGCTCGGTCGCCGGCGGCGTCCCCCGATGATCACCCGGTCCGCCCCGAGCGTCGTCGCGAGACCGGTGATGCTCTCGGCGCGCTCGCCGACGACGCCGCGGATCTCGTGATCGACGTCCATCGCGTTCATCGCGCCGACCAGTTCGCGGATCGTCGCGTGACGGTCCGCGACCTCGTCCGGCGTGGCCTCTTCACTGTCCGAATCGATGTGCAGCTCGTCGAGCACCTCGTCGTACTCCTCTTCGGTGAACACGTGTGCCAGCACCACCGTCGCGTCGGCCGGTGCCGCCACCTCGATAGCCGCCTCGGCGAGCTGTTCGACACGGCCGGAGTCCTTGGGACCGACGGCGAGCAGGACCGTTTCGAGCGTCATGCTACCTACGCACATCGCGGCCACATAAATAACCAGCCCGAGATGTCGCCCCGTCGAACGGTCCGGTCGAGGGGGGGTGAACGTCTCGGGAGGGGATCGAGTCGAGGCGGTCCGGGAACCAACCCGAGGCAGGACCCGGGGTGGCCGTCCCGTACGGACTGCCGTACGTCGTTACTGGTCGGACCGGTACCCGCGTTCCGGTCCGAACGGGAAACGGCACCACCGGTCCGCACCACGCCGACCCTACCCGCCGCCGGGACCGATTTATCATACTGTCGGCTGTAAGTCGTTGAAGATTCTCGCCAGTACGGGGTGGAGAGAATCTCCACATAGTTACAGCCGACAGTATCACGAGTGCAGCGAATCCGGGTTCGAACCGCACCGGTACAACCGGTCGATGTCGTACTCGTCTCTCAGGTGCGCGTAACACAGGCCGTAGAACTCGCCGCTGACTTCGACCTGGGGGGAGTCACACCGGTCACAGGGCGGATGAATAGAACGGGCAGTCATTGGGTAGTCGAACACCCACCGACGGTTCCGTCTACGCCCTGCGTGGGAAGCGTGGGAACCGGCGAGGGAGGTGAGCTCCTCTCAACCGAATCCACCGACGTCTCCCCGTCGGGGTGGTCGAACGAGGGCGACGCCGCCGTCTCCACACGAGGCGACCTGGACGACGTGCCCGTCGTTTCCCGCAGCTCACGATTCGCCCACCTTATCAGGACGGACGGGGTAGTGGGGCCATGGCTACGATCGCGGAGTTTACGATCCCGGTCGAGGGGTTCGCGCTGGGCGGGTCGATACAGGACGCACCGATCGCGGAGATCGAGATCGAACGGCTCGCTGCACACGGGCCGGATCGGGTCATGCCCTACGCCTGGATCACGGCCGAGGACTTCGACCGCGTCGAGCGCCTCCTGGAAGAGGACTCGACGGTCGATACGTTCCGTCTCATCAGCGAGACCGACGACGCCCGGCTCTACCAGATGGACTGGATAGAGCGCGCGGAGGTGCTCGTCAACATCCTCACCGAACAGGAAGGGGTCGTCCTCTCGGCGGTCGCCTCCGGGGGGATCTGGAACTTCCGGGCGCTGTTCCCGGAACGAGCGGCACTCTCCCGGGCGTACGATTACGCCGAGGAGATCGGTATCCGCCTCCAGATCACCGCGATCTACAGGATGGAAGACGAGCGGGAGGGTCGCTTCGGTCTCAGTGACGGTCAGCACGAAGCGATCAGGGTGGCCACCGAACGGGGCTACTACGACGTCCCTCGGAAGACCTCGCTCGAGGAGCTCGCGGACGAACTCGAGGTCTCGCATCAGTCGCTCTCGGAGCGTCTTCGGCGGGCGCAGAAGGCGCTCAACGTCAACACCGTCCTCGTCGGCGAGTTCGAGTGATCGAGAACGAGGAGAGCTAGTGGAGTCCCATCGCCTCGATCTGTTCCTGGTACCGGTTCCGGATCGTGACCTCGGTGACCTGTGCGACCTCGGCGACCTCGCGCTGGGTCTTCTTCTCGTTGCAGAGCAGCGAGGCGGCGTAGATCGCGGCGGCGGCGAACCCGGTCGGCGACTTCCCCGAGAGGAGCCCCTTCTCCGTGGCGACGGTGATGATCTCCTTGGCTTTCACCTGAACCTCGTCGCTCAGCCCGAGTTCGGACGAGAACCGGGGGACGTAGGCCTGTGGATCGACCGGGCGCATCTCGAGGCCGAGCTCCTGGGAGACGTACCGATACGTTCGGCCGATCTCCTTCCGCTCGACACGCGAGACCTCGCTGATCTCCTCGAGACTGCGGGGGATCCCCTCCTTCCGGCAGGCAGCGTAGAGACAGCCGGTCGCGACACCCTCGATCGATCGCCCCCGTATCAGGTCTTCGGCCAGTGCCCGCCGGTAGATGACGCTCGCGACCTCCCGTACCGAGCGCGGTACCCCCAGCGCGCTCGCCATCCGGTCGATCTCGCTGAGCGCGAACTGCAGGTTGCGCTCGCCGGCGTCCTTCGTCCGGATCC
>SKXI01000133.1 GCA_007128515.1 Halococcaceae archaeon
CAGGCGCGGTGGGACGACATGCTCGCCCACCCCCTCACGGTACACGAGAACGTCGATACCGGTGGTATCGTCCGCTACTACGACAACAACAACTTCTACCGCGATCCGATCGTGGAGGGACCGCTCACGGAGAGCGGCGACGTCGCGGCCGAACTCGCGGCGGCCGCCGAGCACACCGATTCACTGCAGGCGGTGCTCCCGGGTCCGTACTCGCTGGCGGACCTCGCGACCGACGAGCACTACGGCGAGGGCGAATTCCTCGAGGCCGTCGCCGAGTTCCTGGCGGGCGAAGTCTCGCTCTTTCCCGACCACGAGACGCTCGCCCTGCTCGAACCGTCGCTGGTCGTCGATCCGCCGGGAGACGGCGAGGACGAACGGGCGAGCGAGGCGATCGATCTGGTGGCCGGGGCGACCGACGCCGACGTCGTCGTCCACACCTACTGGGGCGCACTTGAGGAGAAGGTCCACGCCCACCTGCTCGACGCGGACGTCGACGCCATCGGCTACGACTTCGTGAGCGACGTGGACGAGAACCTCTACAACGTCCAGGAGTACGGGACGAAAGGCGACGTCGCGCTGGGGCTCGTCGACGGGCAGAACACGCTCGTCGAGGACCCGGAGACGGTACGCGAGCGAGTCGAGTGGATCACCGACCGGCTCCCGGCACAGGGCTTCGACCGGATCTACCTGAGTTCGAACACGGAGCTGTTCTACCTGCCCGAGAACAAGTACGAGGAGAAACTGGCGGCGCTGGCCGCCGCGGCGGCCGAGCGGACGCCGGAGGTGAACGCATGAGCCGAGCGGCACGCGAGCAGTTCCGACGGGCGGACCACGCCAACGAGACGTTCGTCCTCACGACGGTGGTGGGTAGCTACCCGAAGCCGACGTGGCTCAACCGGGTTCGAGAGCTCTACGAGGACCCGGAGCATCGGTTCGACGAGGAGGACTGGGCGGAGGCGACCGACGACGCCTCCCGGCTGATCGCGAACGAGCACGAACGTGCGGGCCTCGACGTGGTCGTCGACGGCGAGATGAGACGGACGGAGATGGTCGAGTACTTCGCCCACCGGATCGACGGCTACCAGTTCAACGGCCCCGTCAAGGTCTGGGGACACAACTACTTCGACAAGCCGAGCGTCGTGAGCGAGGTCGAGTACGGAGAGACGTGGCTGGTCGACGAGTACGCGTTCACCGCCGGGGTGACGAACCGGCCGGTGAAGGTCCCGATCACCGGCCCGTACACGCTCGCGAACTGGAGTTTCAACGAGGCGTACGAGGACACCGAGGCGCTCGCCTACGACCTCGCCGACCTGGTGAACGAGGAGATCGAGAAGCTCGTGGAAGCCGGCGCTCGGTACATCCAGATCGACGAGCCCGCGCTCGCGACGACCCCCGACGACCACGCGATCGTCGGCGGCTGTCTCGAGCGGATCGCGAAGGGGATCCCCGAGGACGTCTACCTCGGACTCCACGTCTGTTACGGCGACTACTCCCGGATCTACCCCGAGATCCTCGACTACCCCGTCGACGAGTTCGACCTCGAACTCGCCAACGGCGACTACGACCAGCTCGACGTCTTCCGCGAGCCCGAGTTCACCGCGAACCTCGCGCTCGGCGTCACCGACGCCCACGACGCCCGCGTCGAGTCGGTCCCCGAGATCAAGGAGAACATCAAGAAGGGCCTGGAGATCGTTCCGGCCGACCGGCTGACGGTGAGCCCCGACTGTGGGCTGAAGCTCCTGCCCCGCGAGGTCGCCTACGGCAAGACGAAGAACATGGTCGAGGCCGCCCGCGAGATCGAAGCCGAGATCGATTCCGGAGAGCTCGACGCGCGGCTCGCGCCGGCACGGGCGGACTGAAGGAGAGCCGGCCTCGACCCGGTCGTCTCGCTCGCTCTTCGGGGAACGACGATCCGACGTCTGTCGGTCGGGAAACCGACCGAGCGTCCGTCGGAACGCCCTCCGAGTTCACGTATAGAAATATATACTCCCTCCGAGTACGGCCCAGTACGGTATGACCGAACACACCACGAACGGGCCGCGCGTCTCCCGGCGCCGCGTGCTCGCGGGAACGGGGGGAACGGCCGGTCTCTGGCTCCTCGCAGGCTGCATCGAAGACATCGACGACGATGATGGGGAGCCCGCCGAGGCCGACGACGCCGACGACACGGGAACCGACGACATCGAGGAGACGGACGACGCCGACGCCGAGGACGACGACGCGTACGTCGTCGGGATGGTCGACTCGCTGACCGGGTCGCTCGCACCCTACGGCGAGCGGAACCAGGCCGGCCTCGAACTCGCAGTGGAGGACATCAACGCGGTCGGGGTGGGGCCCGACGACCGCGAGCTGGAGGTGATCGTCGAGGACTCCGAGACGAGGAACGAGGCGGGTGTGAGCGCCGCCCAGCGCCTCGTCCAGCAGGAGGGGGTGCCGATCCTGATCGCAGCGGTCGGAAGCGGCGTTTCGATGGCGATCCACGACAGCGTCGTCGAGGACGCGGACGTGGTACAGATCAGCCAGAACAGCACGGGCGCGGTGCTCTCGGAGGCACCGGACCTCCTGCGGACGAGTCCGAGCGGCGCGGCGAAGGGGGCGGCGCTCGCCGACCTCATCGCCGAGGAGGGCCACGACAGCGTCGCCGTCACCTGGGTGAACAACGACTACGGGCTCTCGCTGTCGGAGGTGTTCGAGTCCGAGTTCGACGGCGAGGTCGCCTACAACGAGCCTCACGAGGAGGGTGACGCCTCCTACAGCGGCGAGCTCTCGGGGATGGCCGACTCCGGTGCCGACGCCTGGCTCCTCATCACCTACGCCGACGAGTTCATCGTCTTCGTCAACGAGGCTTTCGACCAGGGCTACCACGAGGAGTTTCAGTACTACGGCGCCGAGAGCACGATCGCAGACACGATCATCGAGAACACCGAACCCGGCAGCCACGACGGGATGATGGGCGTCACCGAGAGCGCCCCGCTCGATCAGGAGAGCTACCAGGAGTTCGAGTCCCGGTTCGAAGAGGAGTTCGGCGAGACCCCGACGGTCTGGTCTGCGTACACGTACGACGCGATCACGCTGAGCGCGATCGCGATCGAGGCCGCGGGCGAGTTCGACGCCGCGGCGATCGAGGCGGTGATCCGCGACGTGACCCGCCCCGAGGGCGAGGAGGTGTTCAGCTTCGAGGAGGCGAAGGAGGTCCTCGCCGAGGGCGGAGCCGACGACGTCGACTACCAGGGGGTGAGTGGGCCGATCGACCTCGACGAGAACGGGGATCCGACCGGCTTCTATCAGATCTACTCCGTCGAGGACCACGATTACTCCTACGGCGAGTTCCTCGAGGGATGACCGACCTGCGATCGGACCGGACGGACCACCCTGGGGGGGTACCGGGGTAAGCCGTGTGTGCGCTCCAGCTGGTCGCCGACGGCGTCATCTTCAGCTGTATCATCATCCTGGGCAGCATCGGGCTGTCGCTCGTCTACGACATCGCGAACTTCCCGAACTTCGCCCACGGCGACCTCATGGCCGTCGGGGCGTTCGGAGCGATCACCGCGAACACGGTCCTCGGGCTCCCGTTCGTCGCCGCCGCGGTCGTCGGGATCGGCGTCGGGGCGACAGTGGGGGTCGCGACCGAACGGGTCGTCTTCGAGCCGCTCGACGTCGGCCCGCTCGAACTGCTCATCGCGAGCATCGGGGTCGCGCTCTGTTACCGTGCCGTGCTGATCGGCGGCTTCGGCTCCGACCCCCGGAGCTACGACGTCGGCGGGCGCGGCCGCGTCGAGGCACTCCACGAGGCGACCGGCATCGCCGCCTCGCCCCGGAGTATCGCCATCGTCGCGAGCACGCTGGTGCTCGTCCTCTCGCTGCACCTGCTGTTGCAGTACACCTCGCTCGGTCGGCAGATGCGGGCGACCGCCGACGACCCCGACCTGGCGCGGGTGAGCGGGATCAGGACCCGAACGGTGACGACCGCGATGTGGATCATCGGCGGGGGTCTCGCCGCCGCCGGCGGGGTCTTTCTGGGCCTCGATACGATCGTCCGCCCACAGATGGGCTTCGACCTCCTGCTCGTGCTGTTCGCGGCCGTGATCCTCGGCGGGATCGGGAGCGTCTACGGCGCGATGCTCGGCGGGTTCGCGATCGGGATGGCCCACGAGCTCACCCCGCTCGTCCCGGGGGTCGGAACCGAGTACAAAGCCGCCGTGGCGTTCGTCATCATGATCCTCATCCTCCTGTTCCGACCGAGCGGTATCATGGGGGGCAAGGAGTCCGCATGAGCGTCCTGGACGCGGTCCGTGGACACGTCGACTCGTACACCGCGGGCGAACGCTTCGCGGCGATCCTCGTCGGTGGCTTCGTCGCCGCGGTCGGCCTCGCGCTCGTCTCCGGCCAGCTCAGTGGGGGCTACCTGCTGTTCCTGCTCGGGCTCGCGGGTATGTACGTCCTGCTCTCGCTCGGGCTGAACGTCCAGTGGGGCTATGCCGGGCTGGTGAACTTCAGCGTCGTCGCGTTCTGGGGGATCGGGGCCTACAGCGCGGCGTTGGTGACCGCTCCGAGCGCGCCGATCCCGCTCGAACTCCACCCGGTCGTCGGCCTCCTCGTGGCGATCGTCGCGAGCGCGACCGTCGCCCTCCTGATCGCGGTCCCGACGCTCAGGCTCCGGGGGGACTACCTCGCTATCGCGACGCTCGGCTTCGCGGAGGTGATCCGCCTGCTCATGCTCAACGAGCGCTGGCTCACCGCCGGCGGCCTCGGCATCGCTGGCATCCCGCCGATCCTCAGGGGCATCAGCGAGGCAATCCCACAGGTCCGTCTCAACCTCGGGGTCGCCCGGATCGAACTCACCCACGGGCTCACGAACTCGCTCCTCGAGTTCCTCGCCGTCGCGACGCTCGTCCTCGTGGTCTTCCTGGGGCTCCGGCGGATCCAGCGCTCGCCGTGGGGGCGCGTGCTCCGGACGATCCGCGCCGACGAGGACCTCGCCCGCGCGCTCGGCAAGGACACCTTCCGGTTCAAACTGCAGGCGTTCGTCCTCGGGAGCGTGATCATGGCGATCGCCGGCGTCTTCTACGTCCACTTCAACCGGTACCTCGATCCCTCGGATCTCATGGCGATCGAGACGTTCTACGTCTGGATCGCGGTGATCCTCGGAGGCAGCGGCAGCAACCGCGGCGCGATCCTCGGCGGGCTCTCGGTGATCGCGATCCTCGAGGGCACCCGGCTGGTCAACGCGCTCCCGCTGCTCGCAGGGGTCGACATCGCCCCGCTCCGACTCTTCCTGATCGGCCTGCTCGTGATCCTCGTGATCCGGTACAAACCCGAGGGGCTGTTGCCACCACAGCACGAACACATCTGGCCCGAAGCCACCCAGGAGGCGGACAGATGACCGTCTCCGAGCGGGGCGACCGATCCGAGTCAGAACGCGGGGAGCCGTTGGTCGCGATCGACGGGCTCAGAAAGGAGTTCGGCGGGCTCGTCGCGGTCGACGACGCCACGTTCTCGGTCGAGCGGGGCTCGATCACGGGGCTAATCGGCCCGAACGGGGCGGGGAAGTCGACGCTGTTCGACCTCGTCTCGGGCTTCCACACCCCCGACGCCGGGAGGGTCGAACTCTCCGGTCGCGACGTGACCGGGTTCGCACCCCACGAGGTAGCCCACGAGGGGCTGGTCAGGACCTTCCAGACCCCGCGCCGCCTCGAGGGGATGACCGTGCGGGAGAACATGCTGATCGGTCCGAGCGGACAGACCGGCGAGTCGGTGCTCTCGCTGCTGACTTCCCCGGGAACCGTCGAAGAGGAGGAGCGAGCGAACCTGCGACGTGCCGAGGAGATGCTCGAACGCTTCGAGATCGCACACCTCGCGAGACAGCCCGCGACCGACCTCTCCGGAGGCCAGCTGAAGCTCCTCGAACTCGCCCGCGCGATGATGGCCGACCCCGACGTCCTCCTGCTCGACGAACCGGTCGCGGGGGTCAACCCCGTCCTCGATGCGAAACTCGCCTCGTACATCCGTGACCTCAACGACTCGGGGATCACGTTCCTGATCATCGAACACGACATGGAGTTCATCATGGGACTGGCCGACCCGATCGTCGTCCTCGACCGGGGGACGGTGCTCGTCGAAGGGACGCCCGAAACGGTGCGAGGAGACGACCGCGTGATCGAGGCGTACCTCGGCGGTGGTGGAGGATGACCGCCGGGACCGGGCTCACGGACGTGGGGAGGAGCGAGCTACCGACGGAGATCGTCCTCGAACTCGAGTCGGTCGACGGCGGATACGGCGACCTGCAGGTGCTCTACGACCTCTCGCTCGGACTGGGTGAGGGGGAGGTGGTCTGCCTGATCGGGCCGAACGGTGCCGGCAAGAGCACCGTCCTGCGGACGGTCTTCGGCCTCATCGAACCGTGGAGCGGCCGGGTGCTGCTCCGGGGAGAGGAGATATCCGGGACCGCGCCCGAAGAGGTCGTCCGACTGGGCGTCGGCTACGTGCCCCAGGTCAAGAACGTCTTCGGGTCGCTCACCGTCCACGAGAACCTCCAGATCGGCGGGACCGCACGCGAAGAGAGCGAGGGGGTGATCGCCGACCTCTACGAGCGGTTCCCGCTGCTCGCGGAGAAACGCGGCGCGAAGGCCAGGAGCCTCTCTGGGGGACAACGGCAGGTGCTCGCGCTCGCCCGCGCGCTCGTGATGGAGCCCGACGTGCTGTTGATCGACGAGCCCTCCGCGGGACTCGCGCCGACCGTCGTCGAGGACGTCTTCGAGAGCGTCCGGACCGTCAACGAGCTGGGGACCTCGGTCCTGATGATCGAGCAAAACGCCCGTGCCGGCCTCGGTATCTCGGATCGGGGCTACGTCCTCGACCAGGGGACGGTGAAGTTCGCGGGCGACGCAGATGAGATCCTCGATCACCCGGAGGTCGCAGAGCTCTACCTCGGCGGCTGAGAGTCGCTCCTCGGGTTCGAGTGCGCCGTTCGTCGGTTCGGGTCGTTCGAACGCCCACCTGTGATCACAGGGGCAACCGATAGGCGGCTCCTCCGCCCACTCCCGGTATGGGCACGCGATACGACGAGGGCGACGCGGTCGCGACGCCGGACGGTCGGGGCGTCGTCGCGGCGGTCCTCACCG
>SKXI01000356.1 GCA_007128515.1 Halococcaceae archaeon
AACGAGTTCGACCCCGATCGGGCCGACGAGCTGCTCGAGGAGGTCGGCGACGACCTCGGCCTCGACTACCCGCTCGAGGTCCAGCTCGAGACCAACGCCGACAACGACGACCGGGTCCAGCTCGTCGAGCTGATCGCCGCGTCGATGGAGGAGTCGGGCTACTTCGAGACGAGCGTCGAGACGTTCGAGTGGAACCAGTACATCGGCCGGGTGCTCGACCCCGAGTACCCCCAGGAGGAGATCATCCCGTGTATCGGGCTGTCGGGGACGTTCAACCCCGAGAGCTTCTGTGACGCGCTGCACAACACCGCCAACATCGGCCAGTGCTGTAACCTGACCGGCATCAGCGACGAGGAGTTCGACGAGATGGTCGACGCCGCCCGCTTCGACATCGACGTCGTCGAGGACGAGGAGCTGCGCGCCGAACGCTACGACGAGATCTGGGACCTGCTCGCCGAACGCCGATACAGCTCGATCACGCACTTCGGGCTGACCGACGCGATCATGAACACCGAGGTGCAGAACTTCGGCGTCTTCCCGTTCCCGGAGACCATGTACAGCTTCGCACTGCACGCCCCACAGGAAGAGCAGGTCATCTGGCTCGAGCGTGAGGACGAGTAATCGGCCCGGCTCGCTCGCAACCCGAAACGATTTGCGTCCGTAGCGAGCACGGATTTCCATCGAACGATCATGAGCTTACGACGTTTCATACTGAATCGAATCCTGTCGATCATCCCGATCCTGTTCGGCGTCTCGGTGATCACGTTCGGGCTCGTCCACCTGACGCCGGGCGACCCGATCAGTCAGATGGTGGCGTTGAACCCCGACGCGGGGCCGAACGAGGAGGCACAGCTCCGCGCGCGGTACGGGCTCGACGGGCCGGTCTGGGAGCAGTACCTGACCTGGATGGGCAACGTCCTCACCGGGGACTTCGGCGAGGTGATCAGGACGAACCGCGACGTCGGGAGCATCATCGTCGCACGGCTGCCCGCGACGATCGCCCTCGGCGTCTTCGGCTGGGCGTTCGGCCTCGCGATCGCGATCCCGACGGGGATCTACGCGGCGGTGCACAAGAACGAACTCGGCGACGACCTCAGCCGGCTGCTGGCGCTGTCGGGCATCTCGATCCCGAACTTCTGGCTCGGCCTGATGCTGATCCTGTTCGGAGCGCTCTGGCTCGGGCTCTGGCCGGTGCTCGCGCCCTCGCGGCTCCCGTTGTACCACCCGGAGATGCTCTGGTACCTGATACTGCCGGGGCTGACCATCGGGACCGGTGCCGCGGCGGGGATCATGCGGGTGATGCGGACCTCGATGGGCGAGGAGATGAACAAGGAGTACGTCACGGCCGCACGGGCGAAGGGGCTGCCCGAACGACAGGTCATCCTCAAGCACGTGCTCCGGAACTCGCTGATCTCGGTCGTCACCCTCGCCGCGACGTTGACCGCGGGGATCGTCTCCGGCTCCGTCGTCGTCGAGGTGGTGTTCAACTGGCCGGGGCTCGGCCGGGAGTTCATCCAGGCGATCGACGGCCGCGAGGTGAACATGATCATGGCGATCACGCTGTTCACCGGCGTGTTCATCATCGTCGCGAACCTGCTGGCGGACATAACGTACGCGATACTCGACCCACGGATACGGTACGACTAGGTGTCACTAATGTCTACAGAACGAGGCAGGATCCGGATCAGGGGGTTCGACGCCGACCACGTCGAGCGACGGGATCCGCTGTCGGACTGGACCGGGGAATCGGAAACGAGAACCGAGAGCAGGTGGCGGCGGGCGTTTCGACGCTTCCGACGCAACAGATCGGCGATGCTCGGTGTCGTGGTCGTGTTGCTCATGTCGCTGGCGGCGATCTTCGCGCGTCCGATCGTGATCGGGGGTATCCCGGTCCAGCCGTTCGGGATCGCCCCACACGACCCGACGACGATCCTCTACCTCGGGGCGGATCCGTCGGCCGGCGTCTACGACCCGCCGTCGACCGACTACCCGATGGGGACGGACAACTCGGGCCGCGACCTGTTCTCGCGGGTGCTCTACGGCGGTCGCTACAGCATCTCGATCGGGTTCATCGTGATCGCGATCAACGCGACGATCGGGGCGGTCTACGGCGCCGTCTCGGGCTACTACGGCGGCTGGGTCGACGAGATCATGATGCGGATCGTCGACACGATCTTCGCGTTCCCGTTCCTCATCCTGGCGCTGATCATCATCGCGGTGCTCGGCAGCAGTTACTGGAACCTCGTGCTCGCGTTCACGCTGTTCGGGTGGGCCGGCTACGGCCGGCTCGTCCGGGGTGAGGTGCTCTCGATCAAGGAGAACGAGTACGTGCTCGCGGCGAAGGCCCTCGGCGCGCGCGACCGGTCGGTGATCTTCAAACACATCATCCCGAACGCGATGCCGCCGCTGCTCGTGCTCGCGACCCTCGGTATCGGGACGACCGTCATCGGCGTCGCGGCGCTCGGCTTCCTCGGGCTCGGTCTCGGGCCGGGGACCGCCGAGTGGGGGACGATGCTCGACGCGACCCGGGAGACGCTGATCCAGGGTCCGGAGGGCCAGATCCCGTGGTGGGCGACGGTCTTCCCGGGCGGGGCGATCTTCCTGTTCGTGATGGCGATGAACCTCATCGGTGACGGCGTCAACGACGCGCTCGACGCCCAGGAGACCGGTATCGGCAAGCAGGGCGGTGGTGCCTGATGGCGTTGCTCGAAGTCGAGAACCTGACCGTCGAGTTCTACACCGAAGACGGGGTGGTGACGGCCGCGGACGGCCTCAGCTACCAGATCGAACGCGGCGAGAAGTTCGGCGTCGTCGGCGAATCGGGCGCCGGAAAGAGCGTCACCGCGCTCTCGCTGATGCGGCTGATCGACAGCCCCGGCCGGATCACGAGCGGCGAGATACGGTTCAAAGGCGAGAACGTCCTCGAGATGACCGAGCCGGAGGTCCGCTCGATCCGCGGCAACGAGATGGCGATGGTGTTCCAGGACGCCCAGACCGCGCTGAACCCGGTCTACACCGTCGGCGAACAGGTGGCGGAGGCGGTCAGACACCACCTCGGCTACGACGACGAGGAGGCCAGGGCCCGGACGATACGCCTGCTCGACACGGTCGGTATCCCCGACGCGGAAGCGAGGTACTCGGACTACCCACACGAGTTCTCCGGCGGGATGCAACAGCGAGCGGTGATCGCGATGGCGCTGTCGTGCGAGCCGGACCTGCTGATCTGTGACGAACCGACGACCGCCCTCGACGTGACGATCGAGGCGAAGATCCTCGACCTGATCGAGGAGCTCGCCGACGAGTTCGACACCGCGGTGCAGCTGATCACCCACGACCTCGGCGTGATCGCACAGGTCTGCGACCGGGTGATGGTGATGTACGCCGGGAAACCCGTCGAGAAAGCACCGGTCGAGGAGCTCTACTACGACCCGAAACACCCGTACACGGTGGGGCTGATGAGCTCGATCCCCCGGGTGGGGGATACGAGGAGCAGGCTCCAGACGATCCCCGGGACGATGCCCGACCTGGTCGAGCTCCCCCCGGGCTGTAGCTTCCACCCCCGGTGTCCGTACGCCGAGGAGGCCTGCACGCTGGAGGAGCCGCCGCTGCTCGACCCGGAGACGGGCGAGCCGGTCGGTACCGATCCGTCGGTCGAGCACTCGGCGGCCTGTCTCGAGTACACGGGCGTGCTGACCGAGGGGCTCACCTACGAGATCGACGTCGTAGGCGAGACGGACGAACCACTGACCCGACGGGCGGAGGGGAACTAGATGGCCGCTGGAACAGAGGAGCCGCTCCTCGCCGCCGACTCGCTGAAGAAGTACTACGACACCTCGAGCGGGTTCGTCGAGAGCTTGCTCGGTCGGGGCGGCTCGGTGAAGGCGGTCGACGGCGTCGACCTCGAACTGTACGAGGGCGAGACGCTCGGCGTCGTCGGCGAGTCGGGCTGTGGGAAGACCACGCTGGGACGTACGCTGCTTCGGCTCGTCGAGCCGACCGAGGGGGAGATCACCTACCGGGGCGAGAGCCTGACCGACGCCTCGCGCTCGCGGATGCGCGAGCTCAGAAAGGAGATCCAGTACATCTTCCAGGACCCCTTCTCGAGTCTGAACCCGCGGCTGACCGTCGGCGACATCATCGGTGAGCCCCTCGACATCCACGGGATCGCCTCGGGGGCCGAACGCACCGAGCGTATCGCCGAGTTGCTCGAGACGGTCGGACTGAGCGGGAACCACTCGCGGCGGTATCCACACGAGTTCTCGGGCGGGCAGCGTCAGCGAATCGGTATCGCCCGCGCGCTCGCCGTGGACCCGGAGGTCATCATCTGTGACGAGCCGGTGAGCGCGCTCGACGTGAGCGTGCAGGCACAGATCCTCAACCTGCTCGAGGACCTCCAGGAGGAGTTCGGGCTCTCGTACGTCTTCATCGCCCACGACCTCTCGGTCGTCGAGCACATCTCCGATCGGGTCGCCGTGATGTACCTCGGCGAGGTCGCGGAGATCGGAACGACCGAGGAGGTGTTCTCGCCACCGTATCACCCCTACACCGAGGCGCTGCTCTCGGCGATCCCGGAGCCCGATCCGCTCTGGGAGGGCGATCAGATCCGGCTCTCGGGAACCGTCCCCTCGCCGATCGACCCGCCCTCGGGCTGTCGGTTCCACACCCGGTGTCCTCGCGTGATCAAACCCGAGGAGGTCGACGTCGAACAGTCGATCTGGCGATCGCTGTTGAACCTCAAGGTGCGGACCCGCGATGCGGAGACGGTCCGGACGGTGATCGGCGTCGAGGAGGGTGCGGAGACGGGCGATCCCACCGAGACGCCGCGTGAGACGATGGAGAAGCTGCTGCGAGCCGAGTTCGGTCTCCCGAACCGGATCGCGGACCCGGAGGTCGAGGCGGTCGTCACGGACGTCGTCGACGACCTCAACGCCGGGGACGTCGAGGCCGCTCGCGACCGCCTCGAGGGAGCGTTCGTCACGCCGTGTGAGACCGACCGACCGGAACTGCTCGCGATCGGCACGACGCACGGGATCTCCTGTCACCTCTACGACGACCGTTTCGCCGGGGAGTCGCCGTTTCCCGCCCCCGACGACGGCGTCTCCGACGGCTGACCCCACAGAACCCTTTAGTTCGGCCGGTGCCTCGACTCCCCATGCGTCGGATCTACGAGTCCGAGGCGCTCCACCGCGACGACGAGGACGCCTTCTCGCCGAGCGAGAGCGACCGCCGCGAGCGCCCACAGGCGTTCCGGTGGGTGAACGTCTCCAGGCTCAGCCGGCTGCTGTTCCCGAGGCGGCTGCGCACCTGGGCGGTCTCCGTGCGGATCGGTACGCCCCGGGAGGAGTATCCGGTCGGGGCGAGGGTGCCGTTTCGGATCACGATGAAGAACTCGTTGCCGATCCCGGTCGAGGTCCCGACCGCATCGCCGGTGCTCTGGACCTGGACGGTCGACGGCCACCGGGAGGCCTCGCACGTCCCGGTCGCCGACCCGCCGGACACCGAGGGCGCGTTCCGGTTCGACCGCGGGGAGTACAAGCGCTTTTCGAAGCGATGGAACGGCCTGTTCCGCGTCTCCGAGACCGAGTGGGAGCGCGCCGGGCCGGGCACGTACACGATCGGCGCCGGGCTCAACGTTCCGGAGGCGGAGCGGAAAGGCCTCTACGACGAGACGACAGTCACCCTCGTCCGCGAGTGATCCGGCGACCGGTCAGGGGGTGATCCCGGTCTCGTCCCGGCCGAGCTCGAGTTCGTCGGGGCTGAACTCGAGGAGCGGATCGCCACACTCGGAACAGCCGAACGTGATTACCTCGTAGGAGCGACAGCACGACTCGACGGTGCCGTCGCTCACCACGATCGGACCCGAGCACCGGGGACACCGGTCGCGAAACGAGCGCAGCGAGGAGAGGATACCCAGACGCTGTTCGAGCGGCACCTCGTCCCATCGGTCGGTCGACCGCCCGAGCGCGTCGTCCGCGGCGAGGTCGGAGCGGAGCGCCGCCTCCGACGGCCACTTCCGCACCCGACGGTCGATCCTGACCGCGGGGTACGGACGCTCCAGGACCTCGACGGACGCCGGATCCGTGTCGAACACCGCGGCCAGTTCGGCGGGGTCGAGCGGGTCCTCCCGGTCGTCGTCCTCGAGCAGGCCGCGGAACCGGTCGGTCAGACAGAGGTCGTCCTCGTGCTCGCAGGGCTCGACGGCGCCGACGTCGAGGAGAAAGCGCTCCGGGTCGACGGCGTTCTCGCGCCGGTTCTCGATCCGGTCGACCGTCTCCTGCATCGGCTCGGTCCGTCGCTCCTCGATCGGGTTCGGCGCCTTGTCGAAGCGTGCGAGCACCCACTCCGGGAGGTACTGCTTCGTGAGCGCCGGCGTTCCGGGAACGAGATAGCCCCGGAGGTAGATCGCGACCAGCGAGCCGACGAGGACGACCGCACCGAGCGGCGGCGCGACGGTCGCTATCGCGATACCACAGACGAGAGCGATCGCGACGTTGACGACGGTACAGGGGAGACAGCGGTTCTCGCCCGTGTACTCCGGTTTCCGGAACCGTTCGAGAACCGACGCCGACTGATCGACCATGCGTCGGTCTAGCGAGGAACCGGTAAAAGCCTGCGGAGATCCGGCGATCGCCCCGAGTGCCGGGCGGTCGCTTTTGCGGCCTCGACACGGATCCCGTCCGATGACTACCGCACTGTTCATCGTCAGCGAGGAGGGCTACTGGGGCGAGGAGTGTACGGAACCGCTCACGGCGCTCTCGGACGCCGGCGTCGAGGTCACGGTCGCGACGCCGAGCGGAGCGCCGCCGGAGATCGACGAGCGATCGGTCGATCCCGACACCGTCGGCGAGGAGACGGCCGAGCACGTCCGGGGGATCCACGACTCCGACGACCGGCTGAACGACCCCGAGGCGCTCGCGGCGGTCGACCCGAGCGAGTACGACGCGGTCGTGCTCCCAGGCGGCCACGGCACCGTCTGGGACGTCAACCAGGACCGCCACGCGCGCGCGGCGCTCCGCGAGGCGGTCGAGGGGGACGGGACGGCGCTGGTCGTCTGTCACGCCGTCGGTATCCTGGGGTTCACCTGGGGAAGCGACGGCTCGCGGATCGTCGACGGCCG
>SKXI01000429.1 GCA_007128515.1 Halococcaceae archaeon
CGCGCTCCCACGTACCGACCATGGCAGAGATCGACCCTGGTACCTTGCTCCCGAACGACCACGTGACCGGACTGGCGAAAGAGGGCGAGATCACCCAGCTCCACCGCGGACACGCCTACGCGGAGGAGGGCGACACGTTCGAGATAGACGGGATCGAGTTCGAGGTGACCGACGTCGACGAGCGCACGCTGGGCGACCTGACCGACGAGGACGCCCGGGCGGAGGGCTCGCCCGATCTCGAGAGCTACAAGGAGCGGATGGTCGCCGTCCACGGCGGGAACTTCGAGTGGGACGACGACAGCGAGGTCGTCCGCCACCGCTTCGAGCGCGTCGAGAGCTAGAGCGTATCGAACAGTGCCGAGACCCGCCGTTCGATCACGTCGCGCTGGTTCCGAGCAGTCTCCCGGTCGAGTTCGTCCGTGATCGGCACGTCCCAGGTCCGGCTCTCGCCGTCCCAGCCGTCGGGCCGGACGGCCTCGGCCGGCCGGTTCATCGTCACCAGCAGGTCGACACCGTCGAGATCGGTCGGCGAAAACTCCCGTGGGCGTCGGTCTCCGATGTCGAGTCCGAGTTCGTCCATCACCTCGACCGCCGCCTCGTCTATCGTCGCGGCGGGCTCGAGCCCGCGGGCCAGCACCGCGACGTCGAGATTCCTCCGAGCGGCCTCGCGCTCGGCGAACTCGGCCGCCATCTGGCTCACCCCGGCGTTCCGTCCGCCCACGAATACGATACGGTCCATGAACGACCGTCACCGCCGAGCGTGAAAACGCTACCCCGGCCCTAGCGCCGCGCGGCGAGTTCCTCGCGCAGGTCCGAGACGTCCATCCCCTTCATCGAGAGCAGGACCAGCAGGTGGTAGACGATGTCCGCGGCCTCGTGGGCGAGCTCCTCCCGGTCGTCGTCCTTCGCCGCGAGGATCAGCTCCGTGGTCTCCTCGCCGAGCTTTTCGAGCACGGCGTTCTCACCTTTCTCGTGGGTGAACAGCGACGTCGTGTACGAGCCCTCCGGGAGGGTCTCCCTGCGGTCCTCGATCACCGCGAACAGCTCGTCGATGATCCCCTCGTCGGTTCGCTCGGTCATACCGGCTCCACCTCGCGGATGTCGGCGAGGTCGTCGAACTCGGTGGGAGCGGTCCGGCCGGCCTCGAAGACGGTCTCTCTGATCTCGATCGGGGCGTTCGTGCGCGCGGCGAGCGCGAGCGAGTCGCTCGGGCGGGCGTCGACCGTGTGCTCCGAGAGCGGGCCGACGAGGTGGAGATCCGCGAGGTACGTCCCGCCCTCCTCGCTCTCTTCGACGTCGGTGACGACGATCCGGTCGAGTCGGCCACCGAGCTCCTCCATCACGTCGAGCAGCAGGTCGTGGGTGAGCGGCCGGCCGATGTCGCGGGCGTCGACGCCCGCCGCGATGCTCTCGGCCTCGGAGAAGCCGATGAAGATGGGGAGGACGTCCTCTTCGCCGTCGACGGCGAGGACGACGACCGGGACCGGTCCGTGTGGGGTGCCGGCGACCCGAACCGCGTCGATCGATGCGTTCATGCCCTACAGGGAGGACGCGAGGCGTAAAAGACCCAGCTACTCCGCCGCGAGCGCGTCGAAGAAGGCGAGACCGTGGATCCGCGGGTCGTCGGTGAGTTCGGGGTGAAACGAGGTGCCGAGGACCGGTCCCTGACGGACGGCGACGGCTCTGCCCTCCCAGTCGGCGAGCACCTCCACCCCATCGCCGACCTCGTCGATCAGCGGCGCGCGGATGAACACCGCCGGGAAGGGGTCGGCGAGGCCCTCGACCTCGATCCCTGCCTCGAAACTGTCGCGCTGTCGGCCGAAGGCGTTCCGGTCGACGGTGACGTCGAGGACGCCGAGCGGGCTGACGCGCTCGTCGTTCGCGTCGGTCGAGGCGACGATCAGGCCCGCGCAGGTGGCGAGGACGGGCTTTCCGGCGGCGACGTGGTCGCGGATCTCCGCGTCGATCTCCTCGCGTGTGAGGAGGCGGGAGATGGTCGTCGACTCGCCGCCTGGCAGCGAGAGGAGGTCACAGTCCGGGACCTCCCCTCCCGATCGGATCTCGCTCACCTCGACGGACTCGCCGTGGCGTTCGCCCGACCTGACGATCGCGTCGGCGTGTTCGGTGACGTCGCCCTGGACGGCGACGACGCCGGCTCGCAGGCTCATGGATCCGGATAGCGGTGGTTCGAAGAAAAACCTCGCGCTAGACGACCACGTTCAGGATCTGGATGAAGACGCCGAAGAGGACCGCGAACGCCATCACCGACTTCGGGTCCATCGTCGGGGCGTTTCTGTCCTCCGCGTCGAAGTACCTGACGAGCCCCGCGCTCGACATCAGCCCGCCGCTGTTCTGACCTCTGTCCATACCCGCGAGTGACTCGGGACCCGGAATAAGCCTTTCGTCCGTTCCGGTCGGACGACGGCGCGAGGAAACGCTTATGCGAGCGGCCCGGCTACGAGGGTTCGCAATGGCAGTGACCCTGTACGATTTCTACGCGGACTGGTGTGGCCCCTGCAAGACCCAGGACCCGATCCTGGAGGACATCGAGGAGGAGTGGGGCGATCGGTTCCGGCTCCAGAAGGTCGACGTCGACGAGGAACAGGAGACGGCGAACGAGTATCAGGTTCGGTCGCTGCCGACGCTCATCGTCGAGAACGACGACGGCGTCGTCGAGCGGTTCGTCGGCGTGACCCAGCGCGACGACATCGAGAGCGCGCTCGAAGAGGCCGGGGCGTAAGCGGAGTCGAGCCGTCGGGACGATGATCGCAGACGTCCATCTGGAACATCCCTCCATCGTTCTCTCGGGGACGATCCGGGCGGTCCCCGACGCGCGTATCCGGACGGAGTGGCAGGCAGCGATCGATCCAGCCGCCCCGTTCGCCTTCTTCTCGGTGCACGCTCCCGATTTCGGGGAGGTGGACGAGGCCCTCGATGCCGATCCGAGCGTGACGGAGGCGGTCGTCGTCGCGGAGACCGACCGAAAGCGGATCTAACGGATCACGAGCACGGGGGCGTGGACCGAGCCGATCCCGACGATCCTCGAACTCGGGATCGCCATCATCTCGGCCGAGAGCGAGGGCGACGGCTGGCTCGTCAGGATCCAGATCCCCGACCGCGAGGCGTTCGTCGCCCTGCGAGAACACTGCGAGCGAGAGGGCATCTCGATCCGCACCGAGCAGCTCTACAGCGCCGATCGGCTCCCGGAGGTGGGCGGGGCCGGGCTCACCGACGCCCAGTACGACGCGCTCGTCACCGCCTACCGGTCGGGCTACTTCGAGGAGCCCCGGGCGCTCTCGCTCTCCGAACTCGCCGAGGAGCTCGGCATCTCGCCGACGGCCGCATCCGGACGGCTCCGCCGGGCGACCAAGCGCCTCGTCGAGACGCAGCTGGCCGTGACCGACGGCTGATCCGAAACGTGTTCGGTGTAGAAGTATATAAAAAGCGTACAGATAAGCCAACGAGTTCAACCCTCGGGCGACGTTTGGATACGTGATGGCATTCGAGCACGTGGGGATGCAAGCCGACTGTGGATCGATCGAGGTGGCACACGACTGGGGAGGGAGCGGATCGATCGCGGAGACGATCATCACCGCGCTCGCCGAGGAGGAGGGCGTCGATCCGGTCGATCTCGATCCGCTCTACGGCTGGATCGATCCGGAGGCGCTCGATTCACTGTTCCCGTCGAACGGGAGCGAGGCCGGCGATCCGGACGCGTACGTCACGTTCCAGTACGACGAGTACCGCGTCATCGCCGGAGCGGACGGGACCGTCCTGATCGAACCGATCCGATAGGATCGTCGCAGGATCTCGTCGTTCTCGATCGCGAATCGAACGACGCCGGTGAGAAGCACGCACGGGATTCGGGTGGCGACGGCGATCCCTCCGGGTCAGTCGAAGCGGACGCCGACGTGATCCAGCTCCCGGTTGAACCGGGCGAGGTTGATCAGAAGCGGCGTGAGACTCTCTACTTCGGCGGCGTTCGCGAGCGGACCCGCCTCGAAGACGCGGAGTCCGTCGATCTCCGTCGCGAGCGCCGCGACGTCCCCGTTCGCGTCCCGATCGTCACCGACGACGAGCGTGTCGAACCCGAGGTCGTCGTCGAGATCGGAGAGCCGTTTCGCGGGCAGGTTGTGGAACGCCCCCACCACGGGGACGCCCTCGGGCGCGGCCGCCGCCGCGATCGCCGTGACGCTCCCCGCGGGCGGCCGGTGGTAGTGAAAGCCCTCGTCGTCGCGGTTGATCCCGACCGCCGGGCTCACGAGGATCGCGTCGCCGAGTCCGTCCGCGACGGAGTCGACCGTGCTCTCGACGTGGTACGGCGGGACCGAGAGCACGACGACGTCCGCCCGGTCGGCCGCCATCGCGTTCCCGAACCCCTTGATCGTTCCCTCGGCGCCGTGGTCGTCGAGAACCCCGTGATACTCCTCGACGCGGTCCCGGGCGCGCTCCGGGTCGCGCGAACCGACGAGTACCTCGTGATCCGTGTCGCGTGCCCACCGCAGCGCCAGTCCCTGGCCGATGTCGCCGGTGCCTCCGAGGAGCGCGAGTCGCATACCAGACGGTGACGACGCGCGTACCCTAAGCCTTCCGAGACCGGCCACCGGTGTCGGGTCACGAACGGACCCAGTTCGAAAACCGATCAGTCGACGAGGTCGGGGAGGTCGTTCACGGTGTCGAGCACCGCACTCGCGCCGGCGGCCTCGAACTTCCGCCTCCCCTCCGCTCCCGTGAGCCCGCCGGTGAGCACGCCGATCCCGTGGTACGCTCTGTGAGAGTCCTCCCGGTCGGCGTTCACCGCCGTCCGCACGTCGTCGAGGATGTCGCCGACGAACGGGACCGAGGTCGCATCGAAGCGCTCTCCGAGCGTCAGCAGGGCTCGTGGGTGGGGCTTTCCCTCCTCCCAGTCGTCCATCGTGAAGCGGTGTCGTGTGGGGAGATCGAGGCCGACTCGGTCGAGTGCGATCTCCGCCTCCGCACGGGGTCGACCGGTCACGACACCCACCGGGTAGCGCTCGGTGAGCCACTCGATCGTCTCCGGGGTGACGATCACCGGTTCGTCGTGGATGAACCCGGGCGAGCGCTCGGGGCCGGCCTCGGGTGGGTCCGTCTCCTCGAGTTCGGCGTAGAGGTCACTGCCCAGGTAGAGCCACTGGAAGACGGCCCTGAGTTCCTCGGGATCCAGTCTGGAGTCGACACGAGCGCTCGAGTCGACCGAGAGCGCGTCGCGGACGACCGTGCGCGCGCCGGAGAGTCCGCCGCCGTGCTCCCCGACCCGTGCGGTGAACCCGTCCACGTCCTCCGGGTATCCCTCCTCGCTGGCGAGGACGAACAGCGCCACCGCCTCGGTGAGCACCCAGTCGTTGTTGAACCCGCCCGCGTCCTTGAACTCCTGTATCGTATCCCGCTCGATCGTCTCCCCGTAGAGCGCCGCGACCGACTCGACGATCGCCCGGCGGTACGAGTCGGCGACGTCCACGAGCACCCCGTCGATGTCGAGGACGACCGCGTCTGCTCTCATGATCGGGGGGACGGAGACTCGCTCTATATCGCTGTCGGATCTACCCCGGCCCCTCGGTCGCGACGTAGAGGGTCTCGCCGGGGAGCGTGTGCGTCTCGACGGGCACCGTCGGTGGATCGCCCCCGAGCGTAGTGAAGAGAACGGCTGCGTCGACGGATCGGCCGAGATCGCGGATCGGGCGGTGGAGTTCTGGGGGAGCGTTGAGCGCGTAGAGCGCCGCCGCGTCGGCGTAGATCTCGGTCCTGGGTTCGGTCACGTCGTCGCGGAGGAACCGCACACCCTCGGGAACCGGGCGCTCGACGACGTCGGTCGCGGTAACTCCCTTCCCCCGTTCGGCGAGTCCGGCGGCGACGCCGGGGCGGTGGCCGATCCCGACCTCGACGAGCGGGTCGTACCCCGAGAGCGCGTCGCAGAGCGCGGTTCGGGTCGCGTCTTGCACGACGTATTTATGTCAGCGGCCCCCATACGCGTTTCCATGCACGTCGACATCGTGCCGGTTGGCGAGCTCCCCGCCGAGGTCAAACGCGAAGCCTCCTCGGGGCTCCGGTCGGTCTACGATTGCGAGGTCACGGTCGCGAACGACCAGTCGATCCCGGACGGATCCTACGACAGAAACCGCGATCAGTACCGCGCAGAGGAGTTCATCGAGCTCGTCAGCCGAGTCGGCTCCGGCGAGAAGAACATCGGTATCACCGCGAAGGACCTCTACTACCGCCGTCGGAACTACGTCTTCGGGCTGGCCTACCTGGACGGAAAGGGCAGCGTCATCTCGACCTATCGGCTCCAGACCGCGAGCGACGGCGGCTTCTCACAGAAGAGCGCCCGCGAGGTGTTCGGCGACCGGGTTCGCAAGGAGGTCGTCCACGAGATCGGCCACACCCTCGGGCTCGAACACTGCGACAACAAACGCTGCGTGATGAACTTCTCGCCGACCGTTCGCGAGGTCGATATCAAAGAGCAGACGCTCTGCGGGACCTGCCAGCGAACGCTGTTCTGACCGGACCGACCCCCGAAACGCGTTCGATGAGGGATCGGGGTCCTGAGAGGGGCGAACCGCGTGGTGTCGGACGGGACGACCGCGTGCGAACGGCGCGGCTCCGCGTGGAGGGATCTGATAGGGATCGTCGTAGACGTTCGTAGAGTTCCCGATCCGGGACCGAGAGACGGGATCGGTCGATCGGCCACCGAGGTCGCTGGTTGGCTACGATGATCCAAAAAACGGTCCGTCGGTCCGGTCGCCGGGCGACCGTTGCCGCTCAGTTGCGGACGACGTTCGTCGCGCGGGGGCCCTTCGGGGCCTGTTCGATGTCGAATTCGATCTCCGTGCCTTCTTCGAGGTCCTCGCCGCCGACGTCTTCCATGTGGAAGAACACATCGTCGTCCGCGTCGTCCGTCGAAATGAAGCCGTAACCGCCCATGTCGTTGAAGAAATCAACTTTTCCGTGTGCCATTGCAAACAAACGTACGGCCAAGCAGCGTATAACCCTTCCGAGGGTCGTGGTATCGCGGGAACGGACACGTGCTACCGATGGGGTCGGCCCGTCGGCGTCCGTGACGACTCCG